>JBBRES010000009.1:0-23395 GCA_038202665.1 Kapaibacterium sp. (SeqCode)
TCTTGTTGTTCACGAACGTAGACCGGCGCTTCGCCGCCAAGGACGAGCGAGATCGCTGGCAGATCGGCCACTTGTGTTCCTTGACGGAATATCTCGATGCGACCTGTATCGGTAACCTCTCCGATCTGAACGAACGGAACATCCCACTTCTCGCAGACAACCATAGCTGCAGCTTCTTTTCCTTTTTCGACAACCACAAGCATACGTTCTTGCGACTCAGAGAGCATGATTTCGTAGGCAGACATGTCGGGCTCTCGGAGTGGCACCTTGTCGAGGTCGATGCGCATACCTACGCCGTTCTTTGCACTCATCTCCGACGTGGAACACGAGATACCTGCAGCACCCATGTCTTGCATGCCAACGACAACTCCTGCATCGATCAATTCCAAGGAAGCTTCCAAGAGAAGTTTCTCTGCGAACGGATCGCCTACTTGCACTGTTGGCCGCATGTTCTCTGTGAGTTCATCGAACTCGCGAGATGCAAGCAACGACGCGCCGTGGATTCCATCACGTCCGGTACTGCTACCCATGATGAAAACGGGATTACCTGGCCCCTTGGCACTCGCGCTCGCCATACGATCTGAGCGCAACAGACCCACGGCCATGGCGTTCACAAGTGGGTTGTCTGTGTAGCACCGGTCGAAGTACACTTCTCCGGCTACCGTTGGCACACCAAAGCAGTTTCCATAATGTCCAATGCCGTGCACAACGCCCTTGATCAGATACTTTGTTCGCTCTGTGTCTGGCTCTCCAAATCGTAACGAGTTCAACGCTGCGATTGGTCGAGCTCCCATCGTAAAGATGTCGCGCAGGATACCTCCAACGCCAGTAGCCGCACCTTGGAAAGGCTCTACTGCAGAAGGGTGATTGTGCGACTCAATCTTAAACGCAATGCCAAAGCCGTCACCAATGTCGATCACACCAGCGTTCTCCTCGCCTGCTTCTACAAGCATGCGCGCACCGGTGCGCGGCAACGTCTTGAGCTGAAGAATGGAATTCTTGTATGAGCAGTGTTCGCTCCACATCACGCTGTACACGCCAAGCTCGGTGTAGGAGGGTGTTCTGCCGAGCACGGTACAAATGCTATTGAATTCATCGGCCGTAAGACCGAGTTCCTTGGCTACGTTTTCGGTAACGATGATCTCTTTGTGCTGTGTCATGCTGGTTGGGATGGCGTGTGAGTAGGTGTTCGTCGTTCGAGATGGAAGGCGTGACCGAGTGTTCCAAGTGCCGCAATGGCTTTTGTCATAAAAGGTGGCAAGGGCAAGGGCCAGTGCTGTTGCACAAAGAACGTGCTGTAGTCGCCGCTGCGAAACGGTTGTGAGTCTAGAGTGAGTCTGCAGAATGGAAGTGTGGTCTTAAAACCAGCAAGATGATACTCGTCGATTGCGGCTATCGTGCGTTCGATTGCCTCTGCCCGCGTGGGCGCCCACACGATAAGCTTGGCAACCATGGGATCGTAGTGTACCGACACTTCATAGCCCTCGTACAAAGCAGAGTCGTTGCGAATTCCTTCGCCTTCTGGCAATTGCATAAAACTCACAATGCCTGTGTCGGGAAGGAAGTCGTTGAAGACGTCTTCGGCGCACACTCGACACTCAATGGCATGTCCGTTCGGTGCAATGTCTTCCTGACGGATGCTTAGCTTCTCACCACTTGCGATACGAAGTTGTTGTTCAACGAAGTCGACGCCGGTGACCATTTCCGTGACGGGATGTTCGACTTGCAAACGAGTGTTCACTTCCATGAAGTAGAACGAGCCTGATGCGTCGAGCAGGAATTCAAGTGTGCCGGCATTGGTGTAGTTGGCGGCAGTCACAAGGCGCGCTGCTGCCTCTCCCATGGCCTTACGAATCCCTGGTGTGACGGCCGTCGATGGCGATTCTTCCACCACTTTTTGATGTCGGCGTTGCACCGAACATTCCCTCTCCGGGAAATACAACACCGTACCACTCTGATCTGCGAGAATCTGGATTTCGATGTGACGTGGACTCACGATATAGCGTTCGATAAAAACACGTCCGTCATTGAACGACGTGAGCGCCTCGCCTTGTGCCATGCGAAACGCTGATTCGATCTCCGACTCGTTCTCGACAATACGCATGCCCTTACCACCACCACCGGCCGCGGCCTTGATGATCACGGGATATCCAATGCGTTCGACAACGGCGCGTGCTGCAGCAAAGTCTTCGACTGCCCCATCGGACCCTGGTGAAATCGGCACGTCGGCCTTGATCGCAAGGTCACGCGCCTCCGTCTTGTCACCAAGCATATGGATAGCTCGCGGCGACGGACCTATAAACACCATGCCCGCATCCGCAACAGCTTGTGCAAACGTTGCATTCTCGCTCAAAAAACCATATCCCGGATGAATAGCATCAGCGCCCGCCTGAACGGCGGCCTGCATCACCTTTTCAATCACCAGATAGGATTCACGCGGGGTAAAGCCTCCGATGGCAATTGCCTCGTCGGCCTCTTGCACATGTAGTGCTCGCTCGTCTGCTTCGGAGTAAATGGCCACCGTCGCAATACCCATGCGCTTGCACGTATGGATAACACGCAGTGCTATCTCTCCACGATTTGCAATCAGAACTTTCTTGAACATAGATGTCCTACCGGAATTCCACGATCGTTACGCCGTCGCCACCTTCTTGAATGGTGCCGATGCGGAACGATGTGATCTGTGGATGCTCGTGCAAATATTCATGCACCACCTTACGCATGGCACCTGTGCCTTTGCCATGAATGATGGTGCCGGAATTCAAACCGCCAAGAATGGCATCGTTGAGAAATCCTTCGAGTGCCTTCAGTCCCTCATCTGCACGCAGGCCGCGCAGATCCAAGCTCGAATGTGCATCGAACTTCATGATCACGCCATCGTCACGCTTCTTTGTAGGCTTTTGTGCAGAGAGATCGAGTTGTGCAAGTGGGAATCGGAACTTAATACCATTCACTTCAACGAGTGCCGACGCGCCCTTGCCATCGATCTCCATCACCGTGCCGGCGGTAGTCGTTCCACGCAGGACAACAGAAGCACCGGGGACGATCGACCCTTTCGGTGTTCCTTTGGATGGCGTTGGTTCGACTTCACTTTTTGTAAGCACGTCGCGCTCACGTTCGAAGTCCTTCTTCACGTCTTGGGCCGCACGCTGTTGCTCACGCACTTCGCGCACGCTGTTCTCGATCAAGGCTTGTGCCTTTTGCAAAATCTCGCGTGCTTCATCGCGCGCAGCTTCTACGAGTTCGCTTCGCTTCTTTTTGATCTGCGCAAATCGGTCTTCATAGTCCGCCTTGATCCTTTCCGCCTTTGCTGCTTCTTCTCGCGCCGTGGCATGATACGCTTCTGCCTCTGTGCGGAATCGTTGCATGGCGGCTATGCTTTGCTCGAGTTCGTCATGTCGGTCGCCCAAATACGTGCGAGCTCTCGAGATCACTATCTCTGGTAGTCCCACATTCTGAGCCAACACAAAGGCATACGAATTCCCCGGCACGCCACTCAAAAACTGGAACGTTGGTTGCAGCTTCACGTCGTCAAAGGCAAGCGATGCGTTGCGGATGGACGGACGTGTGAGGGCGTATTGTTTCAACGAACTTTGGTGCGTTGTAACAACAAAAAACGCCTTGCGTTCGACAAGTGAGTCCAGTATCCCTGCTGCAAGTGCACCACCTTCTGCCGGATCCGTACCGGCGCAGATCTCGTCAATCATCACGAGGGCGTCGGAGCCGCAGTAGCTCAGAATATCACGAAGGCGAATGATTTGAGATGAGAAGGTGGAAAGGTTGCTATCGATGCTTTGATGATCGCCGATTGCCGTAAAGAGTCGACACATTCCCGTGGTCACCATTCCGAGTGGGAACACACCACTCAAGGCCATGGCGATAGAGCAGCCAATTGTTTTCATGGCGACGGTTTTTCCGCCAGCGTTTGGTCCGGAGATAAGAATACCGCGCGTTGTGGTATCAAAACTCACCGAGAGAGGAATCACGTCGAGCTTCGACGTAATTGCCTGCTGCTTGAGTATTGGATGATAGACGCGCGTGAGTTCGATCTCTTCATCGTCGGAGATTGTCGGACAGATGCCGCCATACTTCATGGCATGTCGTGCTTTGGCCATGCACATATCCAGCGACGTGAGCACGTCTACGGCCTCTTCAATAGAATGCGAAACAGAACCAACTTCTGCTGTGAGCACGGTGAGAATACGGGCAATCTCGCGTAGTTCTGCGTTATGCAAGAGCGAGAGTTCGTTGTTCATCTCGTAGGTCTCGGCGGGTTCCATGAAGACCGTTGAACCTGTTTGCGACACGCCATGAATGATGCCCTCTACAGAGCGCTTGTTTTCTACGCGTAGAGGAAGAACGAACCGACCATCACGTTGCGTGATGAAGTCGTCGGTCAGCATTTCTTCGTCACCAAACTTTTTAAGGATGCGTTGTAAGCGTGTACGAAGGCGTGCAGAAAGTTCGTGGATCTCACGTCGGATCGACAGTAACTCCCTACTCGCATTGTCGCGCACGTTGCCTGTATCGTCGATCGCATCGGTGATATGTTTTTCCAACACGCGGTCGTCCACAAGGTCGCGCACAAACGCGGCAAGGGCCGGCGTTCGATCTGCACGTTCGGCAAAGAACCGGCGGATCGCGCGCGACGTTTGCATGGCCTCGAGAACGCTCAGCATCTCAGGTGCGGAGAGGAAGGCTCCCGCGATGCGGGTCTTACGCAGCAACGTTGATACATCGGCGAGACGGTCGAACGGGATTTCTTCTCCGGCCGACGTGACATTGACGACTTCTTGCGTGCGCTGGAGTTCTTGGCGAAGTGCGTTTGCATCGGTGAAGGTTTGCAGAACGCGCAGGCGGTCTGCACCCAGCGACGACTGTGCGAACGAGGCTACGTGTGCATAGACCTTTGCTACATCCAGTTCATCGAGCGCAGCGGTAAGAAGGTCGTCTTCCGTAACAGACCGATCGCTCACGCTCCACCTAGCAATTGCTTGGCGATTCGCTGGATCATAGCTCCGTCGGCTCGGCCTTTCAGCGACTTCGTTGCCGCACCCATCACCTTGCCAAAGTCGGCAGACGTGCTTGCACCAACCGAGGCGACAATGGCCGTGATCTCTGCACGCACGTCGTCTTCGCTCAGTTGCGCAGGCAGGTACGTCATGATAATGGCCAACTCTTGTCGCTCTTTCTCGGCAGCATCCGCTCGATTATTCGCGTCGAACAGCTCAATAGCATCTTTCCGCTTCTTGGCGGCTGAATTCAAGATCTTGAATTCATCGTCGGTCGTCATTTCGCGATCGACGCCGCTTTTCTCGAATTCAAGAATACCGGCACGAAGGGATCGGAGGGTTTCAAGGCGAAGCTTATCGCCGGCCTTCATGGCCTCCTTGATGTGGTCGTTTATCGTTGTTGTGAGGTTCATGATGCAAAAATACGATAAGTGCATGATGTGATATGGCTTTCAAGGACCTCTCGTTCCTTAACTTTGCCGTGAACTCTCCAAGGGACACGTATGAGTGGCATCAAGGCCGTCATTTTCGATCTGGATAACACGCTCGTAGACTTCATGGCAATGAAACGGCAGGCCGTGGATGCCGCGATTGGAGCCATGATGGATGCGGGGTTGAACCTCACGTTTGACCAGATGAAGACGCATATCGATGCCATCTACAAGGAGCAGGGCATCGAGTATCAGCAGGTGTTTGACCAATTGTTGAAGGAATTGCTGGGCAAAGTGGACATGCGCATTCTCTCGGCGGGCATCATTGCCTACCGCCGCGCCCGCGAAGCCGCCCTCAAGCCCTACCCCCATGTTACGGCCACCCTGATCGAACTCAACCGAAAGCAGATCAAACTCGCCATCGTTTCTGATGCGCCGGCACGAGAAGCGTGGCTGCGGCTTTGCTTCGTGAACTACCACCACTTTTTCAATCATGTTGTCACCTACGACGACTCCGGTGAGCGCAAACCAAGCCCGAGGCCATTCTTGATGGCGCTCGACATGTTGGGCGTGCAGCCCAGCGAAGCTATCATGGTGGGCGACTGGGCAGACCGCGACATGGTTGGAGCCAGAAACGTGGGGATGAAGACGGCCTTTGCCGCCTATGGCGACTCGTTTGGAAATCAGACCGTGAACGCAGACTACACCTTAACAGACATCAAGCAACTGTTGGACATCGTATCTCCATGATCCTTCCCGTCTATACGTACAATCATCCGGTGCTGAGGAAGAAGGCCCAACCAATTGCAGATCTCAGTGACGAGATCAATGCCTTTGTGGAGAACATGTTCGATACCATGTACAATGCCAATGGCATTGGATTGGCTGCTAATCAAGTAGGAAGTTCGTTGGCGCTAACGGTGATCGACGTGGCCGATGCCGATGATGAGGACGCAACGGACGGTCCCATCATTCTCATCAATCCCGTCATCGAAGCCTTTAGCGACGAGGAAGAGGAGTTCGAAGAAGGATGTCTGTCACTCCCCGACTTCCGAGACATGGTGGTCCGTCCCGAGGCAATCCAAGTACGCTACCTCGACCGCCACATGAAAGAAGTTGTCCGCGAAGCCGACGGACTTCTCGCCCGCGTGATCCAACACGAAGTAGACCACTTGAATGGCGTCTATTTCTTTGAGCGACTCACTGCTATCCGTCGAACACTTTCACAAAGCAAGTTGAAACGTATCGCACGCGGAGAGATCGAAGCCGAGTATCCGCTCTTCACACCTTGAGCAATCATTGGACGATAGCACATTGGCGTTCTGCTGTGGAGCACATCAAGCAACTGAGAAAACAATCTTAACGATCAACGTAGAACCAACCATGAAAAACTACATCAACGGACAGTGGTGTGACTCAGTCACCAAGCGTACGTTCGACAATGTGAATCCAGCAGACACACGAGATGTGATCGGTGCCTTCCCTCTTTCGAATGCAGACGATGTTGCCACAGCAGTAGATGCGGCCACGAGCGCGTTCAATGCGTGGCGACTGATGCCCGCTCCAAAGCGTGGTGATATACTGCGCATTGCCGGCGACATCTTTACCCGACGTAAAGACGAACTTGCAGCCATCATGACCCGCGAAATGGGAAAGACGTTGGCAGAGACGAAGGGTGATATTCAAGAGGCTATCGACACTGCCTATTATGCAGCCACCGAAACCCGACGTCTCTTCGGCTACAACGCTCCGTCGGAGATGAATAACAAGATGAACATGTCGTTCCGCATGCCGATTGGCGTTTGCGGAATCATCACGGCATGGAACTTCCCTATTGCCGTGCCTTCGTGGAAGATTCTTCCTGCGCTTGCATGCGGCAACACCGTTGTATTCAAGCCGAGCGACGATTCACCACATAGCGCAAACATCTTTGCAGAAATCCTCGAAGAAGCAGGCCTTCCTACCGGCGTGTTCAACGTTGTGCATGGTAAGGCCGAGGCAGGTTCCGCCATTGTTGAACACCCCAATGTACGCGTGGTAGGCTTTACGGGCTCTACCACCACAGGCAATGCTATCGCCGCTCGTTGCGGTGCATTGAACAAGAAAGTATCACTGGAGATGGGCGGAAAGAATGCGCAGATCGTGATGCCGGATGCCGACATAGATCTTGCGATTCATGGTGTGTTGTGGGGCGCGTTCGGTACTACAGGTCAGCGTTGCACTGCAACCTCGCGCCTTATCCTCCATGCCGCCATTCACGACACCTTTATCACAGAACTCACGAAGCAGGCATCGGAACTTGTGCTCGGGAATGGACTCACGAGTGCGGCTGCGCAGGTAGGTCCGGTGATTAACAAACGACAGCTCGACAAGATCATGTCCTACATAGAGATTGGCAAGAGCGAGGCCACGTGTGTGCTTGGCGGGGAACGCGATCTTGCTGGCGAGAATGCAAATGGCTACTTCGTGAAGCCTACCATCTTCACAGATGTAGAACGCACCGATCGCATTTTTCAAGAAGAGATATTCGGTCCAGTACTCAGTGTTGCCAAAGCCACGTCGTTCGAGCATGCGATCGATCTTGCCAACGACTCTGCGTACGGACTCTCGTCCAGCATCTACACGCGCGATGTGAATGCGGCCTTCAGAGCCATTCGCGACGTCGAGGCCGGCATTACGTATATCAATGCGCCAACCATTGGGGCAGAAGCACACATGCCATTTGGAGGGATCAAGGGAACAGGGAACGGACATCGTGAGGGTGGGTGGACAGTATTCGACATTTTTACAGAGTGGAAGACCGTGTACGTAGACTTTAGCGGAACGCTGCAGCGAGCACAGATCGACAACTATTGATTCTCACACAGACGGAGGGGTCCATGAAGAAACACATCCTGTTGTTGGCGACCGCGTTCATGCTGGTTGCTGGAACACTACTAGCACAGAACGAAGACGTGCTCAGGCCGAACGGAAAGCCTGGTGATAGTCAACAGAACAACAAGCGATCGAAATCGATGCGCGACCAAATGGTTCTTGGTGTTGAGGGTGGGGGCTTGGTGAGTTTCTTTAGCCAAACGCTCGAGCGCGATGTCCAAGTTTCTGGCTCGCCAGAAGACGCGCTAAAGAGTGCTTCCGGATGGGGCACGACCTACGGCTTGTTTCTCGACATTCCCTTGTCCTCAAATTTTGGTTTTCAGTTTCGTGCGAACTATAACAAGCAATTGTTCTCGAGTTCAAGCACGGCAGACACGATCGATGCTGCCATCGTCGGAATACGTCCACGCGACGCAGAAAACCCCCAAGGCGCAACTGTTGTTCCAATGCCCGTACAGACTTCGGTGGCGTGGACAACGAATTCCATCTCGATCGCAGCACTTGCACGTATCATCATTGTTGATGAACTCTTTCTAACCGTTGGCCCCATCGCATCGGTCCGCGTGGGCGATGTTGTGCGGCACGACGAAATCAAGAAAACCGAGAATGATACCAGCACGTGGATATCTGTAGACTATAATGGTGTTTCGGGTAAATACCAGTCCATCTCACGCGATGTATCGGTTGCTACGAATGCCCTGCCCGTAGGCGCTTTTTCTACGTCCACGTATGCAGGCGCACGCTTCGGACTTGAAGCCGGCATTGGCTATTGCTGGAGAGTGGGACCAACTGCCTACATCGCACCCAACGTTCGGTATCAGTATATGTTCTCGAAGATGAATGAGACGTATCAATCCACGGATGTGTCGCGTAGCATTCTTCAAAACACCTCAAACGTTACCTACAGTAATGCCATGCTCAACGCCTTGGCCATTGTTCTTCAAGTTGGCTTTTACTTCTAATGAGGAACATCATGAACTCACTCAGACTATTTGCCTTCTTGATGTTCTTTGTTGCAAGCACAGCATTTGCACAGAACATTCGCATTATTCCTGTAGACCACAATTCGTCGAAAGACGACTTTGGGTTGGCACCAACAAATCATGGTCGACTCGTCTATTTCACCTCCGACAGATCTGGCGAACAGCAGATCTATTCCATGGAACGCACCTCTACCGGCTGGTCCGATCCCGACAAACTCAGTGGCAACGTGAATAGTGCGACGCATGTTGGTACATGTGCACTTACAACGGACGGACAGTTCATGGTCTTTGCCGGGTATGAGCACAGTGTAGACGGGGCAGGTCGCACAGACCTCTACAGTGCAACACGCGAGAACGGGAAGTTTAGAAACATCATCAACCTTGCCGCCCTCAACTCCTCTTACTACGATTCGCAACCAACTCTTTCTGCCGACGGACGCACGATGCTCTTTGTGAGCGACCGCTCGGGTGGAGCCGGAAAAACTGACATTTATTTGTCGACGTGGAACGGAAAAGAATGGAGTGCGCCAAAGCAAGTAACAGGCGTCAATACATCGAGTAGCGAAATGTCGCCCGTCCTCGCCTCCGACGGTCGCACACTCTACTTTGCAAGTGATCGGCAAGGCGGCATGGGCGGATTCGACGTCTACGTGGCCAAGCTTGCAGGGTACGACGCAACGAACGTGCGTCCTGTTGGCGAACCCATCAACACGTCTGCCGACGAGTTGTTCTACACCTCGATTCCGAACAGCGATCAGGCCTATTTCACGCGAGCAACGGCGAGTGGCGACTACGACAACTTCATGGCTATTCCCAATCCGTTTCCATCGGATCCGGTGGTGCTTGTAGAAGGTATTGTGCGTGACTCGATCACACGTGAGCCTCTTGGCTCTGCAATGTCGATCACTGATTTGTCGACAGGAAAATCGATCGCCACTCTGCATAGTGATGACGAGACAGGTCGGTACTACGTCACACTCGTTCCCGGAAGAGTGTACTCCATCACGTCGTCTCGCCTAGGCTACATGTTCCATTCGGAACGCTATGAGGTACCTCCGTCTGCGAAGGGTTCAACCGTGCAGAAGGACATCGATTTGATTCCCCTTTCTAGTGGTAAAACCGGAAGCCTGCTTGTGTTCTTCGACACCGACAAGGCGGAGCTCAAGCCAGAGTCTATGCCAGAACTTGAACGTGTGATTGAACTGATGCGAGAGAATGCCACGCTTAAAGTGCGCTTCGAAGGGCACACAGACGATAAGGGAAGCGACGACTACAATCTTAAGCTTTCGCAGCGCAGAGCAGAGGCCGTACGCGATTATGTGACTGCAGCCGGAATTGAAAGTTCGCGGTTCGAAGCATCCGGATTTGGAAAGAAGCATCCGCTTGCACCCGCAACAACCGAAGATGCGCGCGCCATGAATCGTCGCGTAGAGATGAGAATCATCTCTACGGGAAAATGAGTACTCCGGTCGACGCAGACACCATCATGGTGCGGATACGAGACCTCGTGCCGGAGATTCTCGCAGATGTGAAGTATGCCACTTCGGACAACTTCACGCACAAGGTTTTGTACAGAAGTAATGAACTGTATGCGCGGAGGGCTATGGCCCTCCGCCTTGCAGATGCACAACGCATGCTTCAGGCACACGGCCTGCAACTCAAAGTATTCGATGCCTATCGTCCGCTCTCGGTGCAGCGTTTGATGTGGTCGCTCGTGCCCGACGAACGATACGTGGCTAACCCGGCAAAAGGGTCGAGACATAACCGAGGTGCAGCAGTAGACCTCACACTTTGCGACGCTACGGGAAAGGAACTCGATTTGGGTTCCGGCTATGACGAATTCACAGACAGAGCGCACATGAACTATAACGGTTGCACTCCTGAGCAACGCAGCAACCGTTCACTCTTGCACGACGTAATGAAGGAGGCAGGGTTCACCGTACTCGATACCGAATGGTGGCATTACGACCTTGACGGATGGGAACGCTTTGGTATCCTTAACGAGTAATCACAACTCTTCAAAATGAGCTGTGAAGTGACGTAGATACGGTGCTTCATACGTCATGCGGAGTCCACGCAGCTTACGTCGGCGCTCATACACATTCACGATGGCTTCAATCACATAGTCGATGTGACTTTGCGTGTACACGCGACGTGGTATGGCAAGTCGGACGAGCTCCATTGCCGGTCCATGGTGCTCGCCATTGGCACTCGTTGTTCCAAACATTACGGAACCGATCTCGACACTTCGTATGCCGGCTTCTCGGTATAGTGCGCACACGATGGACTGTCCGGGAAAATCTTTCGGTGCGATATGATCGCAGAACCGACGCGCATCAAGGTAGATGGCATGTCCGCCCGGTGGCTCAAGAATCGGCACCCCTGCCGCCGTTAGCCTTTCACCCAAGTACTGCACGGAACGCAACCGATACGTGAGATACGCTTCGTCGAGCGCCTCTTCTAGTCCGATCGCCATGGCTTCGAGATCACGTCGTGCCAATCCACCATACGTGGGAAATCCTTCGGTAACAATGAGCACGGTGCGTGCGCGCTCTGCCCAGTCTCCGCTGTTCAATGCAAGAAATCCACCGGTGTTTACCATGCCGTCTTTCTTTGCCGACATCATAGCACCGTCTCCATACGAGAACATCTCTTTGGCAATGTCGCGCACCGACGTATCAGCATACCCTTCTTCGCGCATCTTGATGAACATCGAGTTCTCGGCAAACCGGCACACATCAAGAATAAGTGGGATGCCGTGCTTCGTACACACAGCACGCACGTCGCGAACATTTTTCATCGACACAGGCTGTCCACCACCGCTGTTGTTAGTAAGGGTAAGAAGGCAGCAAGGCACGTTTTCTGCACCAACATCCTCGATCAGTGCTTCAAGTGCTGCAACATCCATGTTGCCTTTGAACGGTGCGATTACTTCCGGCTGCGTGCCTTCACGCACGGGAAGGTCTACGGCTCGTGCACCACTGTATTCGATGTTTGCGCGTGTGGTATCGAAATGCGTGTTGTTCGGGATTACTTTTCCGGCACCGCCAACGATGGAGCACAAGATCTTCTCTGCCGCACGACCTTGATGCACTGGAATGACGTAGGAAAAACCTGTGAGCTCCTTCAACACATTCTCGAATCGATAGTAGCTCCGAGATCCCGCATACGCTTCGTCGCCATTCATGATGCCTGCCCACTGCCGAGCGCTCATGGCCGTTGTACCAGAGTCTGTGAGCAAGTCGATCAACACATCATCGGCATGCAGCAAGAACACATTGTAGTGTGCCGCTGCAATGAATGCCTCGCGTTGTTCACGCGTCGTGAATATGATCGGCTCGATGCTCTTGATCTTGAACGGTTCGATAATGGTCTTCATGTGATTGGCTCAAATCGTGCTTGGAAGAATCGAAGGTACTTTGGTTCATACGTCATTGTGAGTCCGGTGATCGACGCACGTCGGTCGAAACAGTCTGCCACGGACTCTGCCGTAACATCCAAATGCGCTTGTGTGTATACGCGCCGTGGAATCGTCAAGCGCACGAGCTCAAGCTTCGGATAACGTTGTTCACCAGTGACGGCATCACGTCCGGCTGAAACTATACCGCGCTCCATAGACCTGACGCCGCCTTGGACATACACTTCCGCCGCGAGTGTTTGCGCGGGGAATTGGTCTTGCGAGAGATGCGAAAGGAATCGCCTTGCATCAAGGTACACTGCATGTCCGCCTATCGGCAACACAATCGGAATACCCCATCCGATAAGCTTTTCACCGAGGTATTCTACCTGTCCAACACGAGCTCGAATATGATTGTCATCTACGGCCTCTTCGATCCCGCGTGCCATGGCTTCCATGTCCCTTCCCGCCAAGCCGCCATACGTATGCATGCCTTCAAAAACAACCACAAGTGAGCTGGCTTGCTGATAGATGATTGGGTCGCGCATGGCAAGGAATCCGCCGATATTCACAAGCAGATCTTTCTTGCCGCTCATCGTTGCGCCATCGGAATACACGCAGAACTCGTGCAGAATGGATGCGACTGTGCGATTCTTGTATCCCTCTTCACGTTGTTGAATGAAGTAGGCATTCTCGACGGCACGTGTTGCATCTAAAAAGATCTTGATGCCGTAGCGAGAGCACAGCTCATGCACGTCACGCATGTTCTTCATCGAGATTGGCTGTCCACCCGCCATGTTCACCGTTGCTGCAACGCAGACGTAGGGAATATTCGCTGGACCAACTCGGTCGATCAAGGCCTGAAGTTTAGAAAGGTCGACGTTGCCTTTGAAAGGATGCAAGGATTCAGCGTCGTGCGCCTCGTCGATAATCACATCCACAAACGACGCACCGGCAAGTTCTTGGTGCAGGCGTGTGGTGGTGAAATACATGTTGCCTGGAACTGTTTGTCCAGGTTGAATCATGATGCGTGAGAGTATGTTTTCGGCACCGCGACCTTGATGCGTTGGCACCATGTACGGATAGCCGTAAAACTTTTGGACCGCTGCTTCGAGATGATAGAAGTTCTCGGAACCGGAGTAGGCTTCGTCGCCCATCATCATGCCGGACCATTGGTAGTCGCTCATGGCACTTGTGCCAGAATCCGTCAGCAAGTCGATGTAAACATCGTTCGACCGAAGAAGAAAGGTGTTGTATCCTGCTTCGGCAATTGCATGAAGGCGTTGTTCACGTGTGGTGGTCTTCAACCGTTCCACCATTTTGATCTTATACGGTTCTGCCCAACTTCGATGAGTGCGAGGTTCCACGGCTGTACTCTCTTGTAAGATATTCGGATGACCACTAAATTCGGACAATAAGGTCTTAAAACCTAGTACGCATACGTTATTGCCACACGTAGCCTCGTAACTTGCATGTATGGAACATCGCGAACGCACTCTACTACCCGTCCTTACACTGTCTTTCTTGGTCTCTGCCCTGTTTGGCGTTGTACTAAGGATGACGCCATTTATCGATCTTCCTCTTTCGTATGAACATCTGCGTCATGCTCATTCTCACTGGGGCTTTCTTGGATGGGCACTTGCATCTTTTTCCCTTATCGTGCCCACGGCATTCGAAATAGAGCGACTGCAACGAACCTGGTATAGAGTGTTGTGGATAGTCGCGCAATGTGTGGCACTTGTGGCTGTAGCGCTTCTAGCGTCATTTGGATATGGAATGGCAGCGATCATTGCGTTGACCGTACATAGTGCATTAACATCGGTCATGCTCTTGGCTATCGTCTTTACGCTTCCTAACGCAATGAGCAGTCGATTCATTCAGCTTGCTTGTGTGGCATCGGTTGCATCGTTGGCTGGTCCACTTTTTTCATCGGTGAATTGGTACATGTCGATGCAAGTCGAAGGCTTCTTCATTGCCGCTGTGTTCGGTATAGTGGTGCGAATGATTGAGCGCGATAACGGACGTGCAACGCCATGGCTCATGATCCCTGCATTGTTGTGTTTGATTGGGGCATTGTTTCCCACGTCGGACGTCATTGCTGCCGCATTACGAGCCACCTCTGTTGTTGCCATTGTGCTTGTTGTGATTCGCAACATGCCGCGTTTACTGCACGTGCTCAGCGGCACATCAACCATGGTCATCGCCGTCGTCCTCGGTGCATTCATCGTCCGTTCCATGGCAACCCTCATCCTTGCGGCGCTCGCTCTCTTCTGGCACGACGTCAGCTCACCCGCTCTGCGCATCCTGCTCTTGCATCTCGTCTTCCTAGGCATCCTCACGCCTGTGGTCTTTGTCTCGCTGCGCGTGTGGTTCTCCATGCGCATTGCGCGGTTCACGTGGATCGTGTACACGATTGGCGTTACGGGGACGCTGCTCGTCCTCCTTTCTCAGGCCGCCGGCATGGCGCTTCCTCGCACGCCAGAAGCTCTCCTACTGTTCGCCGGCATCATCTTGTGCGCGGCGGTGATGATCGTGCCTGCGAGCGTTCGAGCGCTGATGCGTAACGTAGTCGAGTAACGCAGATATGCGTAGCGCTAAAACGCAACGCTGACACCCGACACTACGACGTGCTCAATTCCCCTTGCTTTCTGTCCCTACATTTTGTAGAATTGCATTCCACAATTTGTAGGATTCGCCATGTCAAAAGCTGCGATCGGAAAACGGCATCGGACGGTGCGGGAGACGTTGCTGAAGATGTCGGTGGCCGACTATGCCCGCGCCTTGTCTGTGAAGGAGAACACAGTCTATTCCTGGGAAAATGGTCGCACGTCAGTTCCGCAGTCAGCCCTGGCCTATCTGGAGCGCCATGGGGTCTCCGCTGGATGGATGCTGACGGGAGAAGGGCCTCAGAAGGCGGCACGGCAACGGCAAGAGCCGGCCGTTGAGCTGGAGCATCACCTTGGTGCCATGCAGCGCATCGTTTCAGACCTCAAGCATCGTCCCATTCACATGGGCGTTCGCATACCTATGCTGAGTATCGGCGTTAGTGCTGGCACACCGACGGCATCGGATGATACCATTGAGCGTGAGATCGATCTGGCAGAAATGCTGCTGGAGCATCCCGAGCAGACGTACTTCATCCGTGTGGTTGGAGACTCTATGACGGACGCCGGCATATCGAATGGTGACACGCTTATTGTGGACTGTGCCGTCGCTCCGAAGCCCGGTCAGGTAGTAATTGCCAAAGTGTTTGGCGAACTGACGGTGAAGCGCTACATGCAGCGGAACGGACGTCCGGTGCTGCGCGCAGAAAACAAACGCTATAAAGACATCGCCATCACGGCCGATATGGATTTTCGCATCGTAGGCGTGGTGCGCTCGTGCATCAAGGCATTCTGAATCAAGGCATTCTGAACCAAGGCATTCTGAATCAAGGCAACTCAACTCGTGTATACAATTTGCTGTCTCCACTTCCCGCACTATCCTGCCCTTGCTGCTCGTGTTGCGCTGAATACAAAGCGCATGGTGATTGTCGAGGCGAACGGACGCGTGCTGGCTACTACTCCTGATGCGCGACATCACGGTATTGCTGTGGGCATGTCCGTCGATAGAGCTCGTGCTCTTGTGAGTGATGCGTTGATCACCGAGCGTGATCATTCGCGTGAGCTTGCTGTATGGGAGACGGTGATGGACATGCTCTACGACAGTACGCCTCTCTTGACGAGTCCACGTATGGGTGAGGCCTACTGTGCCGTCGACAACCGCGAGCGCATTGCCTCTGTGCTTGAGCATACCTTAGCGCAAGCGGGCATTGCACGTACACGTATGCTCGCCCTCTTGGCCGCGGTGCGATCACGTCCGAGTACGATGACGTATGTGCACGACGATGATGAAGCACGTTTCCTCGCAGAATGGCCCGTGGCGCTGTTGCGAGAGCTGCAGGTGGAAGACGATGTTGTAGACCGAATGGAACTCTTTGGCCTTGCCACCCTAGCCCATCTACGACACTTGACGGAACGACACTTTCATGTGCAGTTTGGCGAGGAGGGACGCAGACTGCATGCACTGTTACAACAACTTCCTGTCCGGACGGACCTCCCCTTCTATACCCCCCCACCGTCAATCGATGTGGTGCAGCATTTTGATGAAGCACAACGTGAGCCATCCATCTTGGAGCCCCTCCTACTCCTTATGGCAGACCAGGCTACACTGTTGTTGCAGGGCCGACGTACGTCGGTAATCGAAGTGCGATCCATGAATAATGCCGACGTTGTTGTGCAGCGCGCTACGCGTATTCTCAAAGAGCCAACAACGTCGGCATCATCGATCCGCACCGTAGGTACGATTCTCCTACAGTCAATCCTGTCTGCGCATCAGTGGTGGTATGGAATAGAGTTGGTGCTGAAGGGTCTGGCTGCGCCACTTGTCGAGCAAACCTCCCTCTTCACACAGCGTGCTTCGCTAGACGATGTGGCTGCACATGTCTATCGACGCTTTCCACATTCAGTACTGCGTATCGAGCGCCATACGCCCGATGCCTACTTGCCCGAGCAAACCTTCGCTCTTACGCACTGGCAACGATGAAGCTCTTTCTAGATCAGATTGATGTGCAATGCAAAAACAACATTCCAACGCTTGTTTGCTGGCGTGGAGGCGTGTATGCAGTAGAGCATATTCTGGAAACGTGGACGTCGCGCACGGCCTGGTGGTCGGCCGATGAAGCACGTGAATACATGCTTCTTGAAACAACGAATGGCGTGATGGAAGTGTATCGGTCTGCGAATGGATGGATTCTCTCGCGTCTTTTCGACTAGCATTCTCCTCCCTATGCATTATGGCTCACTCCATACCCGGTCGCACTTCTCTTTTCTTGCCGGCGCCTCGTCGCCCGACGAGCTTGTTGCACAGGCGCGAGCGCTTGGTCATACGTTTTTGTGTTTGACCGATAGGATGGGCGTCTACGGAGCAGTGCGCCTTCAGCGTGCATGTGCGACGTACGGACTGAAACCACTTATCGGTGCAGAGGTGACAGTTGAGGATGCGCCGCTGGTGCTGATCGCGCGTTCGATGACCGGTTATACGTCGCTGTGTTCATTGCTCACCGTTGCGCATCAGCGCGATCGCTCAAACCCGCAGGCAACGATCGATGATTGTTCACTCTACAGGAACGATCTGATATGTCTTACCGGTAGCAGAGAGGGACGCTATTGGCAGCTCATGCATGCACGCAACTATGATGCGGCGCGCCAATGGCTGCAGACGTTGCGTTCGGTGTATGCCCACAACGTGGTAATCGAACTGCTCCATCATAGGCGTCCGCGCGACGGAGCCATCGCAGAACGCATGGTGGCCATGGGTGCAGAGATGGGCATTGACGTGTGTGCGGGAGGCGACGTGCGATATGCAACGTCGGACGACTACATGATCTACGATGTGATGACGTGTACGCGCGAGGGCATTACGATTTTTGATCATCACACAGCACGTCCCGTCAACGACCAACAATGTTTGCTCGACTACCGTGACCTTTCCTCCTTACTTCCCTACCCGCAGGCCTTTGCCACCATGGCGCACATTGCCGATGCATGTAGCTATGATATTCTGCCGGACCATATCACGCCGCCGGGCGCACGGCTGCCAGTAGGAGTGAAGGCAGATGATGTGTTGCGTGCATTGTGCGAGACGGCGTTTGCAAAGCGCTATGCGACGGATGTCGCGAACGTGGAGTATGCCGGAGATCTGCTCGAGCATGAGTTGACGGTGATTGGCGATCTGACACTTGCCGACTTTTTTCTTGTAGTGCATGAAGTAACGCAGGAGGCAAGGCGGCAAGGAATACGATGTTCGGGTCGTGGCTCTGCGGCGAATTCTATTGTGGCCTACTTGCTTGGCATCACGGGCGTAGATCCGATTCGACATCACTTGTTGTTTGAGCGTTTTTTGCATCGTGGACGAAAAGGAACGCCGGATATCGATGTCGACTTTGACAGCGACCGCCGCAACGAAGTGATCACGTGGATGGAAGAACGCTTCGGATTGGAGCAAACGGCTATGACGGGAACGCTCATCACGTACCGTCTACGAATGGCTGTGCGCGACGCAGCGAAGGCGCTCGGATGGCCGATGGAAGTAGTGAATGCAATGTCGAAGGCCGTGCCGGGATATACCAACAAGCCCATTGCAGACTATGCAGAAGAACTTGCAACAGTGGTTGGTCCGTCGCCACTCTTGCAAACACTGTTGCGCGTTGTAGAGCGGATGCTCGACAGACCGCGACATCTTGGCCTGCACTCCGGCGGCATGATCTTATCGGCACGTCCACTCACCACGCTCACACCCGTGCAAGTGTCTGCCAATGCCGTCACCGTTGTGCAGTTCGATAAAGATGACGTAGAGGCCATGGGTCTTGTGAAGTTTGACGTGCTCGGTCTGCGCATGCTCGCCTGCATCAGCGAGGCGCTAGAGTTGATTGAGCGGTACGAAGGTCAGCGACCCGACGTAGATGAACTGTCACTCGATGATGAACACGTGTTTCGTATGATCAAGGAAGGTCGCACGCTTGGCGTCTTCCAGATAGAGTCGCAAGGACAGATGCATCTTCTCGCTCAGCATCAACCGGATTGTTTCGACGATCTCGTTAGCGAAGTGGCATTGTTCCGTCCGGGTCCGCTGCAGGGCGGCATGGTGAATCCGTATGTGCGCAGGCGACGTGGACAAGAGGCGGTGCAGTATCTCCATCCCGACCTCGAGCCTATCCTACGCGACACACTGGGCATCATACTTTTTCAAGAGCAAGTGCTCGAGATCGCGCACAAGTTTGCGGGTATGTCACTCCAAGACGCCGATGATTTTCGCGCACTAGTTTCGAAGAATCGCGACATGAAGGCGCTCGCCATCATGCGTGAGCGATTCATTACCGGCGCCGTGCAACGCGGCGTCTGCCTGTCTTCTGCCGAGGCCGTCTACGACAAGGTCTCGCACTTCGTTGGCTATGGCTTCTGTCGGTCGCACGCCGCAGCTTTTGCCAAAATCGTCTATCAATCTGCCTGGCTCAAGCACTATTATCCTGCCGCCTATATGGCTGCATTTATGCAGCACCGACCCGGCTTTTACAATTTGATGACGCTTGAAGAGGAGGCAAGGCGGTGTGGTGTAGAGGTACTCTTGCCGGATATCAATGCTTCGTGGTTTCGGTATGAACTCGCACGTTCTTCAACAGGTGCGTTGGCGATTCGCAAGCCGCTCACCTCCATCAAAGGATGCACCGAAGACGCCGCTCGGTCTATTATCTGGGCGCGTCTTATGGGAGCGTTTACGTCTGCGGAAGATCTCATCCGCCGCGTAGATATCAATGCCGATGTAGCATCAGCTATTGCGCTTAGTGGCGCACTTGACGGACTCGCCAAAGACTCGCGCACGGCCATGTGGGAAGTAGGTGTTGCCTTGAAACGCAAGGCACAGCCATCTCTCGATTTCGATGCACAGATGAAAGCCTTCGACCTCCCCCTCGTGATGGAAGACGATGTTCCGCATCTCCCGGCAGTGCGCGCGCAAGAGCGCCTAGCGTACGACTATCTGACGCATGGTGCGGCACGACTGCATCCGATGACGTTGTATCGGCGTGCTCTCAACGACTTGGAAGTTCGCACCATTGCAACGGCGTTTCGATCTACGCTCCAGGAGATTACCATTGGCGGCATTGTGATTCTTCGTCAAAGTCCACCCACTGCACACGGCGTTCTCTTCGTAACACTCGAAGACGAGACCGGATTTGTGCAATGCGTTGTGCAGCCCGAAGCACGTGAACGATTCACTCAACAACTCCGCAATGCCTCGCTCATTATCCGCGGAAACGTACACGCCGTCAAGAACTGGCGTGGCATTGTTGTCACCGAGGTACGTCCCCTCACGGGCGTCATCGGCGGATACTACGGTCATCCCGCCATGTATGGCGGCACAGACACCATGGAACTTCGCACAACGATGGGAATGGAATCATAACCCTTACGTCTCACGTCAGCAAGTCCATTACTCTCCACAATCCCGAACATTGCAACACAGCACGCGTCTTGCAAGCAGGCAGCGATATTCGTTATATTCAAAATGAACTCGGGTACAGAAGTAATGGAACCAATGAGGCATACGTTGGCCCGGCTGCAGAGAGTAGTACGATACGCATCGGTCACCGTTCGACCTTCACCACATTGAGACTACACCAACATGAAAAAGTGGGTATTGAAAGCAATAGTTCAGAAGACTATCTCCTATTTGCCGTTTAGTCATAGAATCAATCACTTGTTTCAGAAGTACGTTACCAAAGGAGTACATCTTTCGGACGAGTACTTCTATGATCGACTCGGACATGCCAGAGACCATCTCAAAGGATTTCATACCTACACTGGCAAAACCACACCACAAAGTTCATTGGAGATTGGAACGGGGTGGTATCCGATAGTGCCAATCAGTTTCTTTTTAGTTGGCGCTGACAACATCTATTCAGTAGACATTTCGTTTCTGACATCAAAAGATCGACTTCACACTACACTGCAGAAGTTTGTTGTGAGTAATGATTCAGGAGCTTTGGAGCATTACATCACCATCCTTCCAGACAGATATCGTATTGTCAAGAATCTCCTGGACTCGTACGACAGCCTCACATTGGAAGACGTGTTACAAGCACTCCACATCACGTATCTCATCGAAGATGCAAGACATCTGTCATTGCCTGACAATTCCATAGACCTTGTGAATTCAAACAACACGTTTGAACACATTCATCCGGACATACTGATTCCGATTATGAAAGACTTTAAGCGTGTAGTAAAGAAGCATGGCGGTATCATGTCGCATTTTATTGATATGTCCGATCACTTTGCACACTTTGATAAAGCCATAAACATTTACAACTTTCTACAGTATTCAGACAAGCAATGGAAGTGGATCGACAACACTATTCAACCGTTAAACAGACTTAGAATCTATGATTACAAGAAAATCTATTCCGACTTGCAGATTCCTATTTCTGAGGAATCGTTTAGAGACGGGAATCTGCATGACCTCATAACAATTTCGCTTGCCGACGAGTTTTCAGACCACCCTCTTGTTGAAATAGCCAAGAGTCATTGTCATTTCATTTCCGACATGACGAACACCATGAGTGAACTCATGTAGCGTCGCGCGAAGCTTTCTTGTTTTCAATACCTTTGCACCATGCTTCGCCCTCTCGCCTTACTAATCGAATACGACGGAACCAACTATGCCGGCTGGCAACGTCAGCCGAACGTGCGTACTGTGCAGGGCGTGGTTGAGACCGCGATGTCGGAGACATTCGGGGTACCCGTGCAGATTGTGGGGTCGGGACGGACGGATTCTGGTGTACATGCGCGCGGTCAGGTGGCCCACGTGATGTTGGAGGACGGGAATTCAATCCCGACCGAAAAAGTCGCCCTCGCGTTGAATACCCACCTCCCTGCCGACATCCGCATTCGCGCCGTCGAGGAGGTTGACGAAACTTTTCACGCACGCTACAACGCCAATTGGAGAGAGTACAGCTATACCATCACTGACGAGCATTCCGTGTTCTATGAACGGTACTCGTGGTGTCCGAAACTACGCTACGACCATGCCCTCCTTGCCGCCTCAGCAGATGTTTTCGTTGGCGAACACGACTTCACCACGTTTTCAAAACTTCGTGCGGAAAGTCGCACTTATATTTGCAACGTCATGGACTGCCACGTAGAGGAAATCGAAGGTGGCAGTCTGTTGCGAATCCGGGCAAACCGCTTTGTGTATTCCATGGTACGCAGCATTGTGGGAACCATGATGGACGTGGCGCTGTCACGTAGATCTGTAGACGAAGTTCGCGCTGCACTATATGCCCAAGATCGGTCAGGATGTAGCCAACTCGCACCACCACAAGGCCTTTGTCTCACCACGGTTCATTATCCTAATGAACTTTTCCATCGCTTTCATCCGGCTCCTCTATGAAAATCCGTTCTTCTCGCACGATCACTGTGCTTTCTGCCATAGTGAGCGTCTTCACGCTTACGATGTGCGGCGTCTTCAACATCTTTCCTGTGTCTGAGGATCAAAAGCTTGGAAAGCAATTTGATCAAGAGATCCGTGCTGATTCGAAGCAATATCCCATTCTGAACAATGCTGTTGCGCGCTCCTATGTGCAAACGATTGTGAACAAGATCTTGTCTGCTCCGAGTATTAAGTACCGTGGCACGTTCCCCTATCAGGTGGAGATCATTAACGACGACAATACCGTGAATGCATTCTGTACTCCAGGCGGATACATCTACGTCTATACCGGATTGATCAAAATGCTCGACAACGAGGCATCTCTTGCCGGCGTACTGGGTCACGAAATTGCTCATGCAGAACGTCGGCACAGCACGAGTCGCATGACAACGCAACTTGGTCTTCAAACTGTAACAGACATCGCCCTCGGCAAGAACTCGAACAGTAACATTGCATTGGCCGCCAACATGTTTACCGGACTTGGCTTGTTGAAGAACTCACGCTCCGACGAAACAGAGGCGGATGAATATTCCTTTACATATCTCCGCTCTACGCAATGGTATCCGGGTGCCATTATCTATTTCTTTGAGAAGGTGAAAGGGCGGGGAGGCAGCAGTATTGAGCGATTGCTAAGCACCCACCCATTGCCACAAGACCGGATTGATGCCACGA
>JBBRES010000010.1:0-22614 GCA_038202665.1 Kapaibacterium sp. (SeqCode)
TCCGCACAACACCGGCCCATGAGGGCCGGTTTCATTATAGAACGCTCAATCGGAGAGAACGTGGAACGTACGCAGACCACCTTGGACGGATGCCGTCGCGAGGTACGCATAACCCTCTCAGATAGTGACCTGCGCCCGCACTTCGAAAAGGCCTATACGGCCGCGCAAGCCAACATCGAGATTAAGGGATTTCGTAAAGGCAAGGTACCACTTGCAATCGTCAAGCAACAGTTCGGTCGGTCGATCGAAAATGAGGCATTGGACAACATCGCCGATGAAGAGTTCCGCTCCTTCGTTGCCGAAGAAAAGGCAAATGTTGTAGGACAGCCATCGCTAACAGATGTGCAAAAGGACCAAGGGTCGGTTACGTTTACGATCCAGTATGAGATCCTTCCCGAGTTTGAACTTGGACAGTATCGCGAACTCGTCGTAAACCGACCTATTCGCACCGTCACAGAATCGGATGTGGATGACGAGATAGCGCGCATCACCTTGCGCGCCGCATCGTTTGAGCCCGCAGACGAAATCATCAACAACATGTTCGTAGCCACGATTAGTCTGAACGAGTTAGACTCCGAGTCGTCCATGCCAATTCTTGGCAAGGAGGCAAAGGAGGCAAGGGTGTTCTTGGACGACGATCAAGTTGATATGCACTTGCGAAACTCGCTCATGAATCAGCATGTGGGCGACACGTTCAACTACGTTGCAGAAACGCAAGACGAAAACGCCATTCCGCCGCAGTACCGTGTACAAGTGACGGACATTCAACAAGTGGTCCCTGCTCCTTTCACGAATGAGTTTGTAGAGCAGATCACAGGCGGGAAGTTCACAACGTCAGAAGATCTTCGCGCAGACATTGAGCACCAACTCAAGCACTACTATGATGATGCTGCACGCGAGTCCGTTGAGAACCAACTCATCGAACAACTCGTTCAAGGTCACTCATTCGATGTGCCCGAGAGCGTGATCCACGCAGTGATTCATCAGCTCGCTGATGAGTTTAAAGAGCGCAACAAAAACGTTCCAGACGTCGAGAAGATGACGGCTCACGATCTCGAGCCTCAGCTTCGTCCATCTGCAGAACGCATTGCACGATGGGAGCTTATTCGCGATCGCATCGCACGCGCCGAAGAACTCGAAGTAATGGACGAAGACGTCGCACGTGCGGCCGTGAAGTACGGAGTTACCGAAGAGCAACTGCGTATGATCATGCGTCAGAACCGCAGTCTTCAAGACCAGATCTTGGCCGAGAAGACCGTTCGCGCACTCGTAGACTATGCCATCATCAACGACGTCACAGTCGACTCTGAAGAATCTGTTCTCTAACGAATTGAGCGAAGGCATCATGGTCAACCAACTCGTTCCGATGGTCGTTGAACAAACGAGTCGCGGTGAGCGCGCATACGACATCTATTCGCGCCTCCTCAAAGAACGCATCATCTTTATCGGCACGCCGATCGACGACTACGTGGCGAGCCTGACAATCGCCCAGTTGTTGTTCCTGCAGAGTGAGGATCCGAACAAGGATATTCACGTGTACGTGAATTCGCCAGGTGGAAGCGTGTCGGCCGGCATGGCCATCTACGACACGATGCAGTTCGTCAAGCCCGACATTTCCACGATCTGCGTAGGGATGGCCGCATCAATGGCACAAGTGTTGCTATGTGCTGGTGCCAAGGGTAAGCGATTTGCGCTTCCGCATTCGCGCATCATGATGCACCAACCGTTGGGCGGAACGCAAGGACAAGCTTCCGACATCGAGATCTACACACGCGAAATGATCCGCACGCGAGACATGTTGTACGACATCATCAGCTTGCACACGGGGAAAGACATCGAGACGATCAAGAAGGATGCAGACCGCGATAACTACATGTCGCCAACCGAAGCACTCAACTACGGCCTGATCGATAAGATCCTCGAAAAACCGCCGGTCGACGCGAAGTAAAAGGGTTCGGTACGAAGGAGGGACGCATATGAATACGACTGAACAAACGGGACATCCCGAAGAACTACATTGTTCGTTCTGCGGACGTAGCTCTCGTGAAGTTACCAGCTTGATTGCTGGGAAGGGTGTGTACATCTGCGACATCTGCGTACAGAACTCTGTAGAGATCCTCCGTAAAAACCAACCCGCCGTGGCAATGCGCACGGATATGAAGCAGCTACCGAAGCCGTCTGAGATCAAGAAGCAGCTTGACGCTTACGTGATCGGACAAGACAAGGCCAAAGAAGTATTGTCTGTAGCGGTGTACAACCACTACAAGCGCATTCAGGCCGAAGACATGGTGAGTCCGTTCGACGACGTAGAGATCGAAAAGAGCAACATCCTGCTTCTTGGTCCCACCGGAACCGGTAAAACACTCCTCGCACAAACACTTGCTCGAATCCTTGACGTGCCCTTCGCCATTGCTGATGCTACCACCCTCACGGAAGCCGGCTATGTGGGCGACGACGTCGAGTCGATTATTGTGAACCTGCTTCAGAATGCCGACTATAACGTTGAGCGCGCAGAACGTGGCATCATCTATGTAGACGAGATCGATAAAATCACACGCAAGAGCGACTCCGCAAGTATCACACGCGATGTATCAGGCGAAGGCGTTCAACAAGGCTTGCTGAAGATCCTCGAAGGTACTATCGCCGGCATTCCTCCAAAGGGCGGACGTAAACACCCAGAACAGCCGCTGATCTACGTCAACACTCGCAACATCTTGTTTATCTGCGGTGGTGCGTTCGATGGACTCGACAAGATCATCTCTCGCCGCAAGCGCACGTCTACGATGGGCTTTACAGCACCAGTAGAGGCAACAATCGAAGAGACGAGCGCAATGCTCGTCCATGTGGAACCAGATGACTTGATGAAGTTTGGTTTCATTCCTGAATTCATCGGACGTCTCCCAGTTGTTACGGCGCTCAACCCGCTGAGCGACGAAGCATTGCTCGACATTCTTACTAGTCCGAAGAATGCTCTCGTCAAGCAGTATCAGAAACTTCTTCTCCTCGAGGGCATTCAACTAGACTTCGAACCTGGTGCCCTTCTCGGAATTGTGCAACGTGCAAAAGCACGACGCACCGGCGCACGCGCACTCCGAGGCGTTCTTGAAGAGCTGATGAATCCGATTATGTACAAGCTTCCTGATGAACGGAACGTCCGCCGTTGCATCGTCACCACGGAAACTGTTGAACAAGGCGCAGAGCCTCGGTACGAACTTGCAGATCCAAAGCGTGCACCCCGAAAAGCTCAATCCTAATCCGGTTACTATCGTAGCCTGAACTTTACTGGTATGTAGATCCAACACGCAACAGCATGATCGTTCTGTTGTGCCGGTGTGAATCGTATTCCTTGCACACCGTGCAGTGCTTCGCCATTAAAGAGCACGTTATCACTTTCATAAATACTGCTTCGCTCTACGGTACCATTAGGCATTACAAGTGCCTTCACGATTACCGTTCCCTCTAGTCCTAACCGACGTGCTTGCTCTGGATAATGAATGAGGCGATACAAGTCGTCAACCTCATAGGAAGGCTCGCGCTCAACCGGAGTAAACTCTACGTCAATAACTTCCTCCGTGCGCTCTACGGGCCGATCTACAGGTTGCACCGTGGCGGTACCGTGTGACGTTGGAACGATCGCCCCATCAGGTTGCGTACCATCAATCGTACCAATGTGATCCTGAATCGGCGACGTTTCAGAAATCACGATTCGAGTTGCTTGCGAGAGGTCGTTTGTTACGTGCACCGCTCTACCCTGCCGCCCTACACTCTCAATTGCAGTTGTATAGGCCTTCGTGAGATCAAAATTTGATTGGACCGCTGCAATCACGAATGGCCGTACATGAACGATGGTGCGCTCAAAGGCCACAGCAAGGAGAATCAGTACGGCGGCAAGGCTAAAGGCCGTGATCAGACCAATAGTAGTTGGCCGCTGATCGGCGGTGAGTCGAGAAACCGATACGGTTGCAAACATGACATCCTCCAAGGTTCTTCCTTAGAGGACACACGGTAGATTCATCGAGTTACACGAGCCGAGATGTGCGATGAAACGGATGCACGCTTAACGCTGCACAGGCGCCTGCAACGATGGAAGAACGAGGAATGGTGCCGTGTCTAGGCCAAGGCCTGCCGTTTGAAGGCGAAGAAGCAACAGACCTGCACTTCTGGAATCATGTGCAATGCGGAACTGATGGAGGCCCGCGGTAACCGGTGCAGACGTTGCAACCGTAAGGAGACATCCGTCGACGGTGAACGCATCTATCGTCACAACTGTTGCCTCGGGGACCACAATGCCGACGTTCTCATTGTCGATCTGCCAGATGCGCGGTCGTGTAGACTGTTGCACTTGTCGTGCATCATAGGCGCAGTAGAGCGACAGCAATAGTCCGTCGCGTTGCTGGACGCGTACATATGGCGAACCAAGTGAATCAACAAGAATGGTAAGCGGTGTGCGAATCGAAGGACCGAGCAATATGTCTGCCTCTAGCGAACAGAACAAGGTTGTGTCGCGGTACGGTCCGCGTGACGTAACATCTACCGCCGATAGTCCCGCCACAGCCTGTGTTGATGCGGGCTGGAGCATACCACCATTGTTCACGGTGTTTGTCATTCGTATCTGAGACGCATCGTGCGAAACAGTAAAGTGTACTGTCCCCGATGTTGCGTTGAGAAGTCGAGTAACATCCGACGACGTGATCGTTGTTGGTTGTGATGGTGTGATGTGCACGGGTATGCTTCTACGTTCACCCACCATGGCCTGCATCGTGTCGAGCGAAACATCTACGCAGAGCAGAGCCGTTGTGGTGACGTTGATGGTGGTGTCGTTTTTGGCGAACCACACACCATCGTGCGTAAACGAAATCACAGACGCACGCGGACCAATTGTGGAAGGTGCAATACGGATTGGAATTCGCACAACAGCGCCGCTATCAACACGAAGCGGAATAACGCCGCCAAGTGTGACGAGACCGTCCGAACTATTCATCGCCGAGATCTGCAATGGGGTGTTACCCAGGTTTCGGAAAACAAGTGTTGTGTCTACGTTTCTTCCAATGCACTGCTCGCCTGCATCAACAGTTGCCGTGACGATATCCAAGACTGCCTGTATGCCTCGAGCGCGTAGTTCGGGAATCGTCGTCACACTACAAGTAGGCGAAGAGATGATCTGCAGTGAGGCTCGACGTTGTTCTACATCCGCAGGCGATGCGGTAACCTGTACATCTATTCCTTGCGTTGGTGCGAGCACCGTTGGCAGCGCGGTCAGCGACGTTGCAACAAACTCCGATGCGTTCAATCCCACTACGCGTACGCCGCTCACTTGAATCGGTAGTGTACCGCTATTCGTGAGTCGAATGGTTGTGGTGCCCGATGCTCCAACACGCACGTCTCCCACATCTACAATTGGAAGTGCATCGAGCACTCGTGTGCCAACAACAACGCGCATTGTTCGCGTGCTATCACCTGCTACCGCGGAACGCATCGTAAGTGTCCCGGTGAACGTGCCATTCGCGGCGCTTGTCGCGCGCACCTGAATGCTTACACGACTTTTTGCGGGGATTACGAACGGACCCGGTGGCGACACCGTGAACGCGCCAGCGTCTGTGACAATGGTATCAATCTGTACAGGACAGGCGGATGGATTCTCGATCACCAACGCCTTACTTGCAAGCGTAGACGGACAGGTGGTGTCGAACACAATCTCGCCGACGGTAGGTGCATATGCTGGTATCTGTGCCGTTGCTCGAACAACAAGTGTATCGATCTTTGGCTCCGCAATGCTCGTAACAATAACGTAGGCGGTGAACACTCCAGGCGTAGCAGAAGTGAATCCTATCGGAACCGATGAACGCTTTGCTCGTGCAATTGAGAGAGGTGTTGCAAACGTCGGATCAATAAAGAATCGAACGGCGTTGGGTCCGCTTATCGTCGCCGCGTCCACAGTGATTGAGCAACCACCAACGTTCTGAATATTCCACGGACCCGTGAGCGTGTCGTTCACGCACACCGTACCAAGGTCGAGTGTGTCTGTGGTGGAGGCAAAGAAGAACTCTGCATTCTTCCCTGTTCCAGTTACCGTAACCGTGTCTACTATATCTACCACTCGAGGTCCTTGACCCGTCACGTTCTCACTATCGCGCACGGCAACACGAATGGTTGCCACATCTGTGCCTTGCGTAACGGGCGCATATCGAACACGCACGATGGCGCGTCCGTTCGCCGGCACTACGGTTGGCCATGGCGTAACAATCGAGAACACGCCTGGCGGTCCACTCAATACGCGAACGTCCACGATTGGCAAGCAGCGAACACCTTTGAGTTGGACAGGCACATCAATCGTATCGGCTGTGCCCGGACATACAGGAGGCGTTGCAATGGGATCTACACGAATCACTCCAAGAAGTCCAGGAACATCAACACAGAGTTCAGTGCGCACAAGCGTATCGGATACGTTTGCGAGTACCGAGATTGGTATGATGCGAATTGCACCAAGAAGAATGGGATCGATGGCAACGCTCACAACAACAACGCCGGTCTCATCAACAGCAAGTGTAGAGGGGATCACGGCACTGGTCAGTGTTACCGCGCGTACACCCAACGGCAGACCTGTAACCACAAGACGAAGGTTCGACGTTGTTGTCTTACCTGTGTTCGTAATCAAGTAGATACTCTGCACAGTGTCTGGTGAGTACGGTGAATACATCGGGTCTCCGCACGGTACCTCGTCCACCGTTTCCAACTTCGTGCAAGAACTGCCACCCGCAATTGCGATGTCGCCACCACCACCCCCGCCACCTCCACCACCACCGCCGCCATAGGCAACAGTGAGCGAGTCTACGATACCGAGTTCGGTTGCTGAGCGAATTTCGCGTGCACCAGGAGCGAGAATCTTTTGGTCCCAGAGCAAGAGGATTGCACTGTCTGTGTAAGAGAGATTGGTGGCGACGCGTTCTTTCCATGCAACTCGATACAACCCCGCAACATTTTGCGCCGTGAAGTCTGTCCAGTTACCAAAGAGAACCCTACTTGGCTCGATCACACCATCGCCTCGAAGATTTCCCCGAGCCGCTAGTCCCGGTTCAATTGGCGTTCCCTCGAGCGCTAGCCAAAACTCCGGAATGCCTTGTGCCACACCTCTATCGAACATCTGTTCTGTACCACTGAATCCGAATGCTGTTGCAATCGGCGCCTGATCATTCAATCCAATTTTCGTGTCGATGAGTTGAAGCACGCCCACTTGCCGCGCCACACGTCCTCTGTTCTGGATTGTTGTGCTCATGCGAATGAACGCTCCACTTGGCTTCTTCACGGGCTCCATGGTGAAGACCGTGATGATCGTATCGCGCGTGCCCGGCATGACGGCTTCGAGCGTTGCATTGATGCGTGGTCTGCCTGCCACCGTATCTCGAAACAGATTCAAGACCTTCATCGGATTCGGCGGAGGTGCGGTTTGCGTGACCGTGTCTGCTTCGAATGGAAGCTGAAACACCACATCGTCGATCTTAATATGAACATGGCTCGTGTAGTTCACGGGACGATTGCCAGTTCCATCTTCCTGATAGATGAGTGTCTTTGATGGTCCAAGATACTTGGTAGATATCGCAAAGTGTCCGTTCCCCAGCAGCGAAGCCGAGAGCTTGTAAGGCGGCAAGGCATCGTTAATTGCAAGCGATGTTTGTGCAGTGGTCTGAGCAACAACAGACGCAAGAAGCAAGATGAGAATGAGGAGGTTCTTCATCATTCTACCGGTGTAGCTACTTCTACAAGAACTGTTCGGTTGTAGCATCGGCCTTCTGGTAGATCGTTGTCGTGAATGAGCATTGGACCCGCGCCCACGGCGCTCACATGATCTGGCACAATGCGCTCTCGAATTGATTCGAGCACAGATTCTGCACGACGTTGTGAAAGCGACGTGTTGTACGATACCGAACCGATTCTATCGGTGAGTCCTGTGACACGCAATGATGAATTCGTACGAATGCGACTTCGAACAAGCTCAAGTATGGAGTTCTGACGTTCATTTATCTGTGGAGAATCGAAGTCAAAGAAAATGAGTCCAAAGCGCTCGATCACAGAGTCTCTCACTACCTCTCCATTGAACCGTGTTGAGCGCACAAAGCGATGCACTGGCACCGTGCCACCGCCGCGCACCTGATTTCCCTCTGGCGTAGATGCTGTCAGCTCGAAACGAAGCGAAGCATCGTTTGCAGCACCAAGTGTTCGCACGATGTCTGATACCGTGGGTGACCAAGCAATACTTGAGGATGGTACACCTGTTCCATTCGAGGCATACAGAGAGGAACCAGCATTATCGCGCACGTTGGTAGACCACGCCGCGATGCGCTCTGGATGTGCGATTGTTGGCTTCAGGTTGACAATTGCTGGATCGATCTCACGCTGCACAGCACGCTGCCGCACTGGAGCAAGAATGTCCTCGTGTGTCGCAACGATCTCTACTCGCTTATTCTCTGCGCGGCCATCTGCAACGTTAACGTTCGATGCAACAGCTGGCAGCACGCGGGTGGCGATGGTGATTCGGTCGGGCGCAATGCTCCAGATGGACGAGAGGTAGTTCTTCACGGCTCGAGCACGACGCTCTGACAACGTTGTGTCTGTTTCTTTATCGTTTGGCTCTCTGCATCCAGTAAGTGTGAGCTTCGCAGCGATGTTCCGCGTCATGCGAGCACCAACGATGTTCAAGAGATCGTGGTAGATCCCGATCGTCGAGTCACCATCAACATCATCCGCATACAGATTCGCATCCGCAGCACGAGCTGTACGATAGCGAGATGGGATGACATCGGAGTTCAGTTCAAAGAATACGTATGGCAGCAGAGGGACAATATCAAGGGAGCGAATCTCTTGTACGATCACCTCGCCATAGGGCTTGATTGTTCCGTCTCGCGAAACGCTTTCGAGGTCGACTGCCATCGATGGCTCTGCGAGTGGAGCGGACGTTGGAACAACAGTGTTGGAAGGCTCTGCTACGGGCATTGGTGTAGACTCTGGCGTATCAAAGGAGTAGAGTAAACTCGCACCTACGCGTACATCGTGGACACGCCAAGCATTGGCGGCAATCACCGTGGTGAAGGCACGTGTGTATCCAATCTCGGGTTGGAAGGTGAGTCGGCTTGACACTGGAATCACCGCACCAATAACTGCGGTGACTGCAAAACGAAACGCGTTTGCATTCGTAAACGTGCTCGACTGAATCACGCGAGTCGTTCCGCCGGTTCTGAATTCGAGAGAAGCGGGAGAGATGATTGTTTCCGTTTGCTCATAGCCGGCGCGAGTATTCAATCCTACTTGAGGACCCAGTCCAACAAAGAAGACCGGTGTGATGGCATAGGTTGCCAAGAGATCCACATCGATGTAGTCAAGCTGCGTTTGAAGCTCATACTCCGTTGTCATCTTCACCAGTGAACCGTCACTCATGGCCGTGAATGGCTGCACATCGTTTGGTGCCTTGAACGTCCCATCGGCCTTGTGATAGAACAGTCGCGCAGAGGCACCCCACGCTCCGCTGATATTCGCCTGCACAACATTGCCCGCCATCCATCCAAGTGAGTTGGCATCCTGGAATGTTCCGCATTCGACAAGTCCGTCCGTTGTAGTAATCGTGCCTTGATGCATGTTCAATGCACCTGCCCCAAAAATCCCGAATTGCCAGTGCGAGAGTTGGGCAGTACAAGGCACAGCAACAAGCAAGCAAAGAAGGAAGAGTCGTGTCATCGGATCACCACAAGAGGATAGATGGAAAGCGCAACACCGTTACGCTGTAAGACAAGAGAATACATGCCATTCGTCAACAGAGAACAGTCGATCGACCGTACATCGTAGGTAGTGTGCTGCTGCTCGATCACATGCCGTGCCACCACGCTGCCCTGCACATCGATCACATCAATCGTGCATGACGTCGGACCAAGGTTGATCAACGACACCGTTGCTACGTCGCGAACGGGTGAGGGCGAAATCATCATCGCGATGGAGGAGGTTGGGCGCACAAGGCCTCCGCTATTCACGCAGTCCGTGCGTACGGCAAGTGTGTCTGTGCTCGACAGAACGCATACTGGCGATGCACCACCTTGTGCGAACCACATCTCTCCTTGCACGTCGTTCCCTCGAAGAACATCACAGCGCATCGTGAACGTAGCCGACGTAATCGAAGCGGTCGTTGTAATGCGAACATCTGCTTGGTTCGTGCCATTTGCCACGATCGATGTTTGCGCTCCATCAACACCTGGAGTCGCAGAGGTGATGGACCGCGGCGCTAACAACTGACCTGGGTATTGCAACATCATTGTAAAGGTGGAGGGAAGCGAGGTGGCCGACGATACAGTAACGGGAATGTCGATCACGTCACCAGCCTGTGCTTGCATGTTCCGCAACGTTGTCTGCACCGACTCCACTACACGTCCACTAATCGGCACATCAACGGTACCAAATGAACCAAGTGCCCGTACCGATGCCACAATCACGCCAGGCGTCGTTGCGCGCAAGAGAATACGTCCACGCACCTGAGCGCGCGGAACGAGAACGGCTTGTGTGTTCTGTACGACGCTGAATCCAACATTGCCAATCACATCTAGATTGGTGACGGTAATGGTATCAACCGTGCTGGCGTTTTCAAAGACCACATCGCGTTCAACGGAGTCACCCGGACATAGATCGCCAACAAACACAGAGTCTGCAACAGATCGCACTGTTCGAGAACGTGGCACAATGCAGACATCTGCCCTTGCCGCCGTATCGCCATCATTGATCAGGTCTACCGTCACTCGTTCAAGTGCCTCGCGCTGCATGGTAAAGATCACTTCCACCTGTTGTGATGCACCTGGTGCGAGCGTAAACGGCAATGTGGTGGTGCCAACGCTGAACACTCCGGCTGAGCCACCGATGAACTGGACAGCACTCACGGTTACTGGTCTGTCTGCAGGGTTCGATGCCGTGATATAGACGGGCAGAGTAGATCCCTTGACGGCCACAACCGTATCGCACACACCGGACGAGGTTGCCATGACCATCGTTCGAATTCCACGTCCTGTTGTTGCGATGGGAAGTTTTCGCGTGCCGACATATGCAGTAAGAACTGCAGGAACAACACCTCGCTGCTGTGGTGCGAATTCAATACATACAACAAGTGAATCGCCAGGCGCAATACGGGATCTGCCAACTGGCGAAACAACGCGATACGAGCTTGGCGGATCGATGATCAAGGAGTCAACGGTAGCCGTGTCCGAGCCTGTGTTTCGGAGGATTGTTGTGCAGACACGTAACGCGGTTTTGATAACAACGTCGCCAACCGAGATGGCATCCGTAAGAACCGACAGCGTACTGGCAACTCCCTCGCCGCGCAGACGCACGGTGTCTGAAAATGCTCCGCATTCCAACACAACATCTGCGGTTCGTATTCCGGGTTTGATAGGACGGAACCACGAACGGATCATGCGGCGTTCGCCTGCTGGAATGATGATAACGGAAGTATCGACACCAACGGAGAACTCAGCCGTACCTGCAATGCTTACGCGCTTGATACTGATCGGCAGCAGCCACGTGTTCTCGATTTCGATATTCATGCTATCGCTCACAGCGCCAACTTCTGTCTGCTTGAACTCCACGTCTGCGGCACGAAGTGGCTCATAGATCTCAATGCCGCTGAGCACAGTGCCAGAGCCACTTCCGCCAGAGACGATAGGCACATTGCTGGCCGACATTGCAATGCGACGCTCGCGACCTGCATCGAGAAGTGAAGGCATGGGCGACCACGTTCCGGTTGGATCTGTGGAACTCGGAAGAGTGAAGATCTCGCATGAGGAGAGATCACCGGTCTTCCCATTTCCTCCAACAATCACGTGGGCACTCGCAGTATCGGCAAGACCCGCAACGGGTGTTGCATCGTGCAGTGCTCGAGCATCGTTCATGGTAGGTGCGGCGCGCCATCCACTTTTGATATCATACCATTCACAGGAACTCAAAACCGTCCCTGTGGCATCACGTCCGCCGAACACGCGAGCAATACGCGCTCTATCGCTCACACCCGCAGCCTGCGCTCGATACACACGAGGTGGATTGGCACGTGCGTCCCATGCTGTTCCGACGAGCAATTCTGTAGATGTGGTGGGCCCCGCCACCTCGCCCCCTGCCATCAATACCAGTGGTTGATTCGTTTGATCGAGCGTTTGGTAGGCACCATGTTCAGCACGTGCTGTTACAGCATCCCCTAGCTTGTCAATCCGACCTGTTGCAATGTTGATTCGTGCGCTTCCAGATTGTTTCGCACCACTGCCCAATGCACCCGAAAGCTGAAGGACCCCTCCAGTGACAATGATATTTCCACGTCCGTCGGCAACGGCTCTGCAATCTCCGACGGCAAATGGGAGATCGCCAACGTGCTCCCATTGCCAATTGTTCTGTCCTGCGACGTAGCGTAGAACGTCGACACTGCTGTTGCTGACATAATTACCTCCTGAACCTGTGTATCCACCCATTGCATAGCATCGCGATGTTCCGTCCGCAGCACGCACTTCAACAAAGGCAAAGTGAGTGCGAGGCGTTGGAAGCGTGTTCAATGCAGTGACGAGTGCGCCCGTTGATCCGCGGACAATCGCTGTCTGCCCTTGTGGGATGCCGGTGGTTGTATGTCCTCCACACACCACCACATCGCCCGTGTGGACCATTGCAGATCCATGTCCCGACACAGGGGTTGGGAGGGTGGCAAGGCGCATCCAACGAGGCTGCCCTGCGAACAGCACTGAGCAACTGCAAAGGAGAAGGGCAACGAAACACTTGACCATGAAACACCCACACAATTTGAACAGTGTCCAACATCGAGGTATATGGGGTAGAATACAAGGAGGAAATCTTGCATTTTTAGCCCACCATGAAAGACCCAAAAATCATTCAGCTCTTGCAGGGCTTTTCCGAGACGCAAATTAAGCGCTTTGTTGATGCCGCAACGTCACCGTTTTTTACGACGAACAAAGCACTTGAACCCCTGGCAGTGGCCATTGCGGCAGCATATCCGTTTGTGGAATCGGGCACGATCGACGATGAGATACTTCACGCTCACGCCTATCCGAACGAAGAGTTCAAATACTCCACGTATAAGAATCGCATCTCGGACCTTTATGGGATCGCAGTTCAAGTGTTGCAGATAGAGCGCCTTGAGAAGAATCCAAGTATGGGTCTTCTTCTGAAGGCTCAGGGATTTCGTATGGTAAAGGCGCACGGATTGTTCGAGCGCTATATCGAGCAGACCGCGAAGGAACTAGATGCGATTGATGTCCGCGACGAGGAGTACTGGCTCACACGGTCTCGGCTGCTCGAAGAGGAGATGCTGTATTTAACGCTCGTTCGACCTCGTACCGATCGCGGTATTCTCCAAAGCGAACTGAACGCTTTCTTGCGGTATGCGGTGATCAGATTGTTACGTCAGTACACAACCATGGCCCACGAGAAGCCAATGAACGATGCGGGCTTTGTCCTGCATGGCGAGACGGAAGTGCGTGCATTGATCGAGGAACTGCCATTTCTTCGCGAAGAGCCGACGATTCTCATGTATACGGCAGTACTCGACATGATGCGGACGCAGACGGAAGGGTCGTATCGCTCCTTGAAGCAAGTCTATGATGAGCACGTTCCCGTTCTATCCTACATCGATGGTTACATGGCCAACCTGTTCCTCAGTGGCTTTTGCACAGACATGGCAAATGTTCACGGCAGGATCGACTACTGGAACGATATCTACGATCTTCTACTCCGAAAAATCGAGCTCGGACATCTTGGTGCGCACAATCTTTTGTATCCCGACTTCATTTTTGCCGTGCGTGCGGCGGGATATACAGGGCACGAGGCCTGGGTGCGCGACTTTATGGTGCAGACGCAGGCTGCTCTGCCAGCCGATGTACGCGACGACGTCCTCTTGTTCTGCAATGCGTTTCTCGATCTACAGGCCGGACGATATGAGTCTGCGCTGCGAGCATTCGCCCAAGTAACGTTGAACGACGACATTTGGAAAGCGCAAGTCCGCACATACACCATCATGTGTTATGTGGCTCTTGAACACTATGAACAGGCAAGATTTGCATGCGATGCTTTTCGACATTTTCTTGCGAAAGCATCGAGTCTATCTGCATACTATCTACCAACGCTCAAAGAGTTCGTTCGCGTTGTGCCCAAACTAGTTGGCATGCTCGAAATTCCCTCGACGGCCACTCGAGTCAAACACGAGAAGCTCATCGCAGAGATCGATGCCATAACGAACAACGTTTTTATGATTAAACACTGGACGCGTTCACTGGCGATCGAAATCGTTAGCGCGTAACGACGATTGTTTGCGTGCGTCGCTCTCCCCCAGCTCGCAGTTGTACTGTGTATGAGCCGCTCGGCAAGCCACTTGCGGTGAATCTCGCCTGATAATCGCCAGGAGTAAGATCTTCATCGACGAGTGTGGTCACGAGCAGACCCATCTGATCGAACACTTGAACTTTCACGCGGCTTGACGCGCGAACAGTGTAGGGAATCGTCGTGAAGTCGCGAACAGGATTGGGATGCGCAATGCCCAACGAATACGCGGCGTCGGCAGACACCTCTTGCACACCCGTTGGCTTTGTTTTGATGATCGGCACCGTGGTAAAGTCTTTGAAGAGGACGTCGCGCAGGACGGCAGGATCCGCACCAAACCACTGCTCGAGAACCGACGCATAGATCTGACGGAAGTCGTACTGCATTTTGAGATTACCATTGTCCAGATCTGTAAGACTAGGATTGACTCCAAGTACTCCGTTGATCACGGGCGTTCCAACAAAGAACATTGGGGCAGCCGTGCCGTGGTCTGTGCCGTCTGAGAGATTTGACTGGACGCGCCGACCGAATTCGCTGAACGACATTGTCACTACACGATCGTCAACATTGAGTTCTTCGAGATCTGTTTGAAACGCCGTAAGTGCTTCGGACACTCGCTGCAACAGCGTGGCATGGTTTCCGGTGGTTGTATCTGTGCTCACCACTTGTGCGCTGTGCGTGTCGAATCCTCCAAGCTGTACTACATAGACCTTTGTCTTCAAGCCACCAGCGATGAGTCGTGCAACGATGGCCAATTGTGCTGCAAGCGTATTTCCTGTTGGATACGTCGCGAAGTTCTTTGCCTTATCAGCAGCTGTTTTAATCACTTGCGAGTACTGCAGTGATTGCGACTGAACTTCACGAACATATTGCACATTCAATTTTGCATAACGCTCTGATGGGAGATCTGTGTCTCCGAGCACCGTGCCGTTTACAAGATTGTAAAACGTGGTTGGGTCTTGCAATGCAACGCCCATCGACGAGTTGTGCGAATTCGTAAGCGCAAGTGCTACAACGGGAGCTATCTGAATTGCAATCGGATCTGGCATACTGGCATTTGGATATCCAGTAGGATAGGCGGGCCACGTCTTCTCAAGGAATCTGCCAAGCCAGCCTGTGCTGTTCACCACGTTCGAATCCGTACCGGTCATCCAGATATCTGTTGAACGGAAGTGCGAAAGATTCGGATTGGGATACGTGACACCTTGTACAACTCGCACCTTCCCATCCTTATACATGTTCTGCATTCCACGCATGATTGGATGTAGTCCAGTAGCATCTGTGAGCTTCAGTGCCGTCGATTCTGGAATCGCAATATTTGCTCGAACGCTCATGTAGTCTGCGTAGGCGTCCAACGGCAACACGGTGTTGATACCATCATTCCCGCCAGCAAGTTGAACGAGCACAAGTACTCTATCAGACTCGGTACCAAAGAGTTGCTCTAGTGTTGTATCCGTGTAGGCCTTTAGTGGCATCCCGTTGATTACGAGAGGCAGGGCAAGTGCGCCGGAGGAGCGAAGAAGGAAGTCTCTGCGTTTCATAGTTGTGCCTTTCGATCACACGAGTTGGAATTCGGCCATACGGAAGAAGAACTTGAAGAAGCCGTCGAGCTTTTGCTTTACAAGCAGACTCAGCGACTTGTCGGAAGGATTGGCCATGTAGGACGTCCACAATGTTGTCCAGTCATAGTCTTTTCCTCCAGGTATCAGCACGTCTTCGATCAAGCTTAGACGTTTCTCCGCTGTAAGGTCTATCGTAAAGAACCGGTCGATGCATTCATCCACAAGAGCATGTGCATCAGAAGGATTCTTGAATGTCTTCACGAGCTCAACGGTGTTGATCGAGCCCTGCTTCCCACGTTGTCCAAGTACAAGCGCGTCTGTGGCACCGTTCCGCAATGGAAGCGTCACGGTTGTGAGCCATTGCTTGTAGAAGTCCGGTGTCTGATAGTAGGCCTCCCAACCGGCAACATTCGGTGGCTCACCAAGGTCCATCTGCAGGGCCATCATGTAGTCCGTTATCGACTTGAAAAACAGCACTCGCGCTGAGGGATCCGTTGGGACTGTGTAGGTGTTTACGGAGCGCAGCAATCCAATTAGGAAGTCGGCCGGACTCTTCAACGTAGATCCATGCACGTCGGCACTAAAGAAGTGCTCTGAACTCAGGAGCTTGCGCAGTACAGGACCTATCATCCAATTGTTGCTGCGGAGCATTGCGGCCAGCGGATCGATCACGGTTGCCTCTACGTCCTGCGTGACATCGCTGTTCACAAAGAACCGATACAACTTGCGAACGATGAAGTGCGACGTTGCGTTTTGTGCGAAGATCATATCGAGTAGTTCATTCAACTCGGTAAGACCAGCATTCGCATCTGTGCGACCTTTAATCACAACGTTGCCATAGTCGGCGGAGAACTGCTTGTCAGTCTTGTCATGCCGGCGGATGTCGAACATCACCTTTCCCGTTTGTCGACTATCTGCCCACCCCGTTAAGACCTTTGCAGCGGCTCGAACATCGTCTTCGGTGTAGTTCGTGTAGTTCCCTTTTGCAATCTCGGGTCCCTTGCCAATCGTGAACAACTCTTGTAGTTCTCGCGCATAGTTCTCGTTTGCATTGCCCACGGTATTCGTATTACCGTTCAAGTACCGAATCATGGCTGGCTCGATGGTTACCTGGCGTGCCATATCCTTAAAACTCTTCTGCCCGTTTACTCGCAAGTAATTCAACAGACTATACGAGTACTGTGGCTGCAATACCGTTGTGAATTCAGTAGCGAAGTGGTTCATCCAAAACAGTGTGAGCTTCTCGCGGATAGAGATGCCGTCGAGCAGCATTTGCTCTGCCCACCACGTCTTCGTCCACAGATTGTACTGTCCGTTGTTGATCGTCTGATCAAGCGTCCCCGTCACGTACGTTGAACCGGTTGTAGGGTTCACCGGTGGCGGCGGGGCGGGACGTTCTGTGAACAGTGTGTCGAGGGTCTTTGTAAGACCATTCTGCACCACCAAATCAATCTGGGCCGGCATAGTTCCGAAGCATGTTCGGCGGATGAGATGCCAGGCCTCTTTTCGAGTCCATGGTCCTGAATAGGGATCAATCGCTGCCATACGAAACCTCTCTACAACATGATCTACGAGAATGACACTCAACAAGGCGGCCTTAGGATGGCAACCATTGGTACAGGTTTAACCATGTGCCCAAAATACACCGACGGTGCATTCCGTTACAGGTGCGCATCTGTAGAGTATTTTCGCAGGATGCTTCGACCTACCATGCTAGACATGCGGATACAGCTCGGCATCCTCCTTGCCGCCCTGCTCCTTTTTGTGCCGTTCCTCGGATCAGTGCATTTGTTTGATTGGGACGAAGTAAACTTTGCAGAGAATGCGCGGGAAATGATCGTCACGGGCGACTATCTGCACATGCGCATAGACTTTGAGCCTTTCTACGAAAAGCCACCCCTGTTTATCTGGCTGCAGGTGTTGAGTATGAAGGCGTTTGGGATTAATGAGTTTGCGGCTCGACTCCCCAATGCCATCATAGGTGCAATAACGTTACTCGTCGTGTTTGCCGTTGGGAAGCGGTATCACGGTCGGCGCTTTGGCGTCCTGTGGACAGTAGTCTACGCAGGAACACTCTTGCCCCATTTCTATGCGCGCTCGGGAATTATCGATCCACTCTTCAATCTGTTCATCTTCCTGAGCGTACTCGCCATGGTGCGGGCACTTCACGGAGATCGTTCTGCGATGCTCTGGAGCGGTCTGTGGAGTGGATGCGCCGTGATGACGAAAGGTCCTGTTGGTGCGGCCCTTGTGGTGATCACGACGGGCGTGGCGTGGTTTGTTCTTCGCAAGCGGACGCTACTTCCATGGCGAGAATTGATTGTGCTCGGCGTCCTCACGTGTGCAGTGACAGCGCTGTGGTATGGCGTGGATTATCTGCAGAACGGACCGCAATTCATTGTCGAGAACGTGAACTATCAAATCCGACTACTCACCACAGGCGATGCCGGTCATGAACAGCCGTGGTACTATCACCCGCTCGTGGTCATGATTGGATGCTATCCCGCATCGCTCCTCATGGTTCGCGGACTTTCTTCAGACGGCACCGAGTCTTCCGAGCAACACGATCTTCGCATCTGGATGATCGTGCTCATGTGCGTGGTACTCGTCGTGTTCTCCATTGTGAAAACCAAGATCGTTCACTACTCTTCAATGACCTATCTGCCCCTAACATTTCTCGCAACCGTTATGGTGGATCGTTGGTTGGGTGGAAGGGTGGCGTGGCCCCGTTGGATCACTATCGGACTTGGCATTCTTTGCGTGCTGATTTCAGCTGTCCTTGCCGCCATTCCCCTTGCAGGAATGCATATCGCTGCGCTGCTTGAACTCCCCACGTTTCGCGACGATTTTTTGCGATCCTCCGTTCAACAGTACGTTGCATGGACGTGGCTCGATGTTGTGATTCCACTTGTTGTACCAATGGGGATGATTGCCTCGGTGATTCTGCGACGTCTCGATAAGAAGATTGCATCCATAGCTACGCTCTTTGGTTCTGTAGCAATTATGATATGGTGTTTTCTGCCGGTGGTTGCACCTAAGATCGAGCGATACACGCAAGGCGCTGCAATCGACCACTACACATCGTGCATTGGCAAGGACGTGTATGTTGCGCCGTTAACGATGAAGAGTTATGCTCACTTATTCTACACAGACAAGCCGTACGCACTTAGTGCGGCTGCACATGGCATTCCTCATCGCGAATGGGAACCATGGCTCCTTCGAGGTCCGGTAGATAAACCCACAACGTTCGTCTGCAAAGTGAATGATGCTGCGCGATGGCGCACGGAACCAACGTTGCGTGTGGTATCTGAACGAGGTGGATTTGTGGTGTTCGAGCGAGTTCGGTAGGTCTACTTCTTCACTTCTGCCATACCGTAGCCCTTGAGTTCTAAAAGGGCATTGTCTGCATTTGACGTGGCAATGTTCACGTCAACATTGAACACTCCGGCCTTCGTTGGTAGGTATCGCATACGCAACTCAAGCGTCTCATTCGGGTTGATGGAGGCAGGGATTGGCGTAAGAACGAGAAGGCCGTCTGAACCTTTTACTGATGTGATCTTCAATATCTCGTCGCTCATATTCGAAATGGAGACAACGCCGTCTGTTTCGAGCCCAACCGTGGCCTTATTAAACCCGACGTACGACGACGAGAGCTGGACGGCCCGCTGTATGTTGGCTACCAGAGCCACAGAACGTGTGGATTTGTAAGGGTCACTCGAGACAACGGTGAGGTATTTCGTAAACGGACCGTTCATCGTTGGGAGATTGATGGACACCGTTACTTCTGTTTGCACGCCGGGCGGTAAGATGTTCTGTTTAAGTGGTGCGCTCGTGCAGCCACACGATGGCCGTACTTCCTTTATATCGAGCGTGTCTGTGCCAATGTTCTTGAGAACAAGCGTGCCGGTGATCTTTGACGTTTCCGAACTTCCGCCCTTGGGAACAACGGTGCCAAAATTGAGTGTGTCTTGGACTTGAAGCTGTGCCTGTGCCGTAAGGCTAACAGTGGTAACAGCGAGCAGGATGATACGCAGGAGAATCTTCATTGTACAAATTATGTGAATTGTATGTTCGCTGATCATGAACTGCCCCGTTTGCTCATCTGACACTCTTCTTGCGAAGCACATTGGTGCTACTCCGATGCTGTTCTGTTCCGCGTGTGGGGCAGCCATTGTGGACCCATCCGCACGACGTTTGAATGCACAGGCATATTATGAGGAGGAGTACACGCTCACGCAGTCGTCTCGTTCATCTGCTGAACGACATAGGATCTTTCGGCTTCCGGAATACTATCGCCTTTTGAAAGAGGTAGGAGCGGTTCAACCGGCGCCGGCCTCGTGGCTCGACGTGGGATGCGACCACGGCTTCTTTCTCGATGAAGCAAGACGTGCTGGATACACCGTGGAAGGTGTTGAGTTGGCCTCGAAGGCCCGCGCCTACGGTCTGCAGATGGGTCTGACTATTCACGCATCGCTAGAACTCGTGCACAACTCCTTTGATGTGATTTCCTTGTGGCATGTGCTTGAGCACATCCCGGAGCCGCGTGAAATGATCGAAGATCTTGTGGCACGACTTCAACCGGGTGGAGTTCTCGCGCTACGTGTTCCAGATGCTGGATCGTTTTGGAGCAGACTTCTACGGCAACATTGGATCTGGTTCCAACCTAGCGTCCACGTGGTCCACTTTACAGAGAAGAGCATTCGTGTGCTTTTGGAGAATGCGGGCCTTGATGTGATGACGGTGCGTTCTCAACGACCTAATTCAAGACTCACTCGTAAATCCTATCATTTTGCGAATGCCGTGTTGGCACGAACAGTACAGTTGTCACGTCCAAGTGTTCGTGATCAACTCGCACGTTTGTATCAAGACATCACTGGCGTAGAAATAATGGCAATTGCTCGAAAAAAGTGAAACGCTGGATAACCATAACGATTCTTTGTCTGGGCATTGGAGTAGGGTTTATCGTCGTGCCTAGTCCACGTACGGACGTCACCCCTCCGAGTCCGCAACAGGATGTGATCGACTCAACCGCCACTACGTCTATGCAACGTGCGGGCGCCATCGCCCTGAGCAAAGGCGTGGATACGATGTTCATTCGCCGGATACTTTCCGTTCCGCAAACGGGATTCGATTCGCAGTGCGTGCGGATCAATGTGACCAACTACGCGAAGAAAACGAATTACTCTTTGAACGTCAACGACATGTCCGTGAAGAGTGTGCGGGCATTTATCGTCGACCACGATTCTCTTCTCCTTGCCTGTGAGGAGCGATACAACGTGCCGAAGCAAGTGATCGCTTCGATCCTTTGGATCGAATCAAAATTTGGTCGCGTGTTGGGAAAACACCATCTCCCAAGCGTCTATCTTAGCGTCCTTCTTAGTGCCGAGCCGGAATTCATAGAAAAGAATCTTGACGCCGTGCGAACGGGAGCGGTGGTTGACTCGGCGCATGTTGACAGCGTGCGACGCTTGATCTCTACGCGAGCTCATCGCAAAGTGAATTGGGCCGCAGAGCAGCTTAAGGCCTTGGATCGAATCGATCGCAATGGCACACTCGATGTGGCCGGACTCTACGGTTCGTGGGCCGGTGCATTTGGAATGACGCAATTCATTCCATCGTCGTACGTGCGATGGGCCGCCGACGGTGACGGAGACGGACTCATCGATCTGTACACGTTGAACGACGCTGTCTATAGTGTAGCGAACTACCTTCATACGAATGGATGGGGACCATCTCTCGAGCAGCAGCGGAAGGCCGTTTACCACTACAACAACAGCAACGACTACGTCGATGCTGTGCTCAAACTCGCTGATAAAGCCAACGTACCTAGTCGTTAAGACGCCAACGACTCTGCTTCTGCGAGCAGTCGTTCAATGGCATTCAATCCGATATTCCAGAACGATGGGTCGTTGATGTCGATACCGAGTGGTGCAAGTAACTCTTCCGGACTCTTCGATCCACCAGACGACAATAGCGCGATGTACTTCTCGGGGAAGTCTGCACCATCTCGCAGATAGATGTCGTACAGTGCAAGTACCAACAGCTCTCCAAACGCATAGGCATACACATATCCGGGAGTATGCATGAAGTGCGAAATGTAGGACCAGTAATAGCGATATCCTTCGGTAAACGTTACCGAACCACGGAAGGCAACGGACTGCGTCTCCAACCATATCTCGTTCAAGTGTTCAACGCTAAGCTCGCCCCGCGTGCGACGTGCCGTGTGCATGGCGTCTTCAAAACGATTCAATGATACCTGACGGAAGACCGTACTCGTGATATCATCGATTTTCTCCATGATCAAGTTCAGCCGCTCTTCCTTCGTCGACGTTTTCTCGAGAAGCGATTTGAATACGAGCATCTCGCCAAAAACAGAGGCTGTTTCGGCGATCGTAAGCGGAGTGTCTGCTCCGAGCATACCATGCGGACGTGAGAGGTACTGATGGATTCCGTGACCAAGCTCGTGTGCCACCACTTGAACGTCTCGGTTCGTGCCAAGGTAATTCAAGAACACATAGGGGTGCGCCGATGGAACAGTGCCAGCACTATACGCGCCTCCATTTTTTCCCGCATGAACCGGCGCATGAATCCATGGCTTTTCGAAGAACATCGATGCAATCTCGCCTGCTCTTGGGTGGAAGGATGTGTAGGCATTCACGACGATCTTCTGCGCTTCTTCCCACGTCACGAATGATGGCGCCTTGGAGACCGGTGC
>JBBRES010000011.1:0-22402 GCA_038202665.1 Kapaibacterium sp. (SeqCode)
TGCTTGCTTCGGAGGCACTTGTAGACTATATCACACAAGGATGTATTCCAGGCGGGACGAATCGAAACTTCACGTCGTACGGACACAGCGTGTCTGCAATCACCGATGTGCAACGTGCCATCCTATGCGATCCGCAAACGAGCGGTGGATTGCTAGTGGCCGTAGAACCGGCTCACCGTGCGGAGTTCGAGGCGCTATGTGCGACGCTTGGCCTTGGAGATCTTCGTCCGATTGGTGCATGCACCGAACGCACGGACTTCATCGTCTCCGTGGTTTAGTCTACCCACTCGGCAATGAAAAGATTCGTGTCGCGCGTGTTATTGTTCAAACGATTACTCGACCACACAAGGTACTTGCCATCTGGCGAAAACATCGGAAAGGCGTTGAACAAACTTTCGTTCGTGATGCGTTCAAGTCCGGTGCCATCAAGATTGATGATATAGAGTTGAAAGTCGTAACCGCGCTGTGAATGGTGATTTGAAGAGAAAATAATCTTCTTCCCATTCGGCGTAAAGAATGGTGCCCAGTTGGCTTTGCTCAAATGCGTGATCTGCTGCACGTCAGATCCGTCGAGATTGCACGTGTAGATCTCCATGTCTGTAGGTGCCACCAGATGTTGCTTCAACAATTCCGTGTACTCCTTCATTTCGCTATCGGTGCTTGGTCGCGACGCACGATAGACGAGTCGTTTGCCATCGGGCGAGAAGAATGCGCCGCCGTCATATCCCAATGCATGCGTGATCTGTTGTTGATCACTTCCGTCGATGTTCATCGTCCATAACTCAAGATCGCCACTTCGGTCGGACGTGAACACAATCTTATCTCCCGTTGGCGAAACGGTAGCTTCTGCGTCGTAACCGGGCGACGATGTGAGCTTCGAAGTGATATTGCCGATCGTGTCTGCCACATAGATATCGAATGCTGTATATACAGACCACAAATACTTGTGATCTGCCCGTGGTGCGGCTTCCGGCGGACATGCCTCGCCGCCCTCATGCGTACTTGCGTAGAGGATGTGCTTGTTATCTGGCATGTAGAATGAACACGTCGTACGACCCATTCCTGTGCTGATCATCGGCGGACGATACGTGGAATCAGCAGCATTCCTTGCCGCCATAACATCCATCGCGAAGATCTGATCACATTGCAGACCCCACTGTTTGAAGTTCGACTGGAACGACAGATGCTTGTTGTCGAAACTCCAATAGGCCTCTGCATTGTCGCCACCAAACGTGAGTTGCTTGATGTTCCGCAAATGCGATTCTGCTGTTGGCGTTACTTGAGCGTGCGCAACGGCACACAGTCCTATGGCGAGCAAAGCAATGGCGAAGATGCGCTGAGTTAAAACGACCACGAGATTCCTCCATTCACACCAAGCGTAGAAAATTGTTCTGTTGCCACAGTGATAAATCGTGCATGCACTTGCAATGCAATGTTGTCGGAGACTGGATAGCCTACACCAACACGTCCACCATAGGCGAAGTAGGCCTCGTTGTTAAATCCTTCGATAGGTCTGCTCTTTCCAGCATTCAACGTAAGGAATGCAGCACCAGCTTCTGCAACTACGAACGGTACAAACGGCATGCCGGTGAAGAGGTATCCAATGCCACCCATGAGCGGTACGATCTGCGCGCTAAAGCCAGAAAGATCTTGTATGCCACTGTCGGTTGCCACGTGCGTACCGAGTTGCATGGTGGCAGAGCCGAACGACAGCATGCCAATGTAGTTCTCGTTGTAGAGTTGCCAGAACGCCACTGCAAAGCCAACACCCGGCTTCATGCCGAGAGCAGTTGCATCTCCACCCTGCGGCAATTGTAGCCCTACATCGATGAGAATGCGATTGTGCTTATACGTCGGAGTTGGATCGTTCTGAGCAGACAGCGTCGTAACAGCGGCGGCAATGAGGAGGGCGGTAAGGGAATGTCTCATGCAACAAAGCTACGTGCAGAGGGACTACATCCGACTCCCGCGCCGATTTGGTAACTTTGAGGCTATGGCAACTACGCACATCACCAAACGCGGCTTTGATCTCTTGCGCGACCCGCGTGAGAACAAAGGGACCGTGTTCACGCAACAAGAACGCATCGACCTTGGCATTGTGGGACTTCTTCCTCCTGTAATCTCGCCGCCGGAATTACAAATGTCTCGTGCAGAGATGCACTTGGATGCACTCCCCACAGATCTTGATCGATACGTGTACTTCAGCGATCTGCAAGACCGCAACGAAGGACTGTTTTACCGCATTCTCATGAACAATCCGGTGAAGTACATGCCAATCGTGTACACGCCAACGGTTGGTCTGGCATGTCAGCAGTACGGTCGAATCTATCGCAGACCCAAAGGCCTGTGGATCACAGCAGACCACCGCGGTATGATTCGAGATGTGCTACGAAACTGGCCTGAACGCGATGTGCGATTCATAGTGGTAACAGACGGAGAGCGTATTCTCGGTCTTGGCGACCAAGGCGCTCAAGGCATGGGAATTCCCATTGGAAAACTCGCACTCTATACCGCATGCGCCGGTATTCCGCCGTCGATGACCTTGCCGATTACACTCGATGTGGGCACGGCAAATGAGACGCTGCTCGAAGACCCATACTATATCGGAACCCGCATCGAGCGACTCAAGGGCGAGTCCTATGATTCGTTCATCGACGAGTTCGTAGAAGCAGTGCAAGAAGTGTTTCCCCATGCCTGTGTGCAATGGGAAGATTTTGCGAATCATCATGCCGTTCCTGTCCTCGAACGCTATCGCAATCAGGTGTGTTCGTTCAACGATGATATTCAAGGCACAGCCGCCGTTGGCGTGGCTGGAGTCCTCTCTGCCGTTCGCTTCAAGGGCGAGCGCGTATCGGATCAAACCTTCATGTTCTTTGGTGCAGGCTCTGCTGGGATCGGCATTGCTGAACTGATGAGCTTAGTGATGGTCGAGGAGGGACTCACGATCGACGAGGCGCACGCACGTTGTTGGTTGGTAGACTCACAAGGATTGGTAACGAATCATCGTGACGGTCTCGCAGACACGAAGCGTCCCTTCGCACACGAACATGTTCCCGTTGATTCATTCGAAGAAGCGGTGCGTGTGGTGAAGCCAACCGTGCTGATCGGTACGAGTACAATTCACAATGCATTTACGCCAACCATCCTTCAAACGATGGCGCAGAACACGGCGCGACCGATCATCTTCCCCTACTCGAATCCAACTTCGAAGAGCGAGTGCTCTGCACAAGACGCCTATGATAACACGAATGGCGCCGTGATTTTTGCAAGTGGATCTCCGTACCCGACGGTTGAATGGAAGGGCACGTCCTACGTTCCAAGTCAAGGCAACAACGTTTACATCTTCCCGGCTATCGGTATGGCCGTGCTCGCAACACGTCCGCGAATCATTCCCGAAGAGGCATTTGTTGTTGCGGCGCGCGCGCTTTCGGAACTCGTAACGCAGGCTGAGTTCGACCGCGGCCTTGTCTATCCGCCTCTTGCGAAAATTCGCGAAACGTCGCTCATCGTTGCAGAACGTGTTGCCGAGTACTTCTTCGAAGCTGGCATTGCACACGCACATAGGCCGGCATCGGTGCACGCTCTCATTCAGCAGCTTTCGTGGCATCCGCCCTATTGAGGCTCACTTAGCGCAATTCGCTCGCCTTGATATCTCGCGTCCAAACGGTGTTGCCTTTCACGTCATGCACCGTTAGCGTGAGCGTTCTATCCTTTTCAGGACCACGCAATGTGGCAATGCCGAAGTTGTGGAGGCCGTACTCGGTACCTGCCACACGGTACGCATTTGTTTGCTCTGCAATGCCTTTGTTCGAGCCTGCTGTGAGCGACGAACATGTGAACTCGTACAAAGGATACGTGCCGGCTCGGTCGAGCTTTGAGAGCTCCGTAGCGTGGATGTCGCCCGTTAGAAACACCACACCTCTAATCTTATTCGTGGTGATCTCGTCGATAATCCGCTGACGCTCTTCAGGGATGCGCGAGAAGCACTCTTTGCGAAGGTTGTCGGTAAGGAACTGCGAGCCCACGCACACAAACTTAAACGTGGCATTGCTCGTAGCGAGAGCATCGATCAGCCATTGCACTTGATGTTCTCCTAAGATGGTTCTTTCGCCATCCACTCGGTCGTTCGGTGCTCGGTAGTACCGATCGTCCAACAGGAAAAACTGCGCATCGGCGATCTCGAACGATGTCGTGATACCAGGTTTGTCCATCACACCTGCAGAGGGATTCGCCCAGAAGGCGTTGAAGATCTCGAGCGACATGTTCTTGCCCCAATAGCCACGATCGCCGTCGTTCGGACCATAGTCGTGATCGTCCCAAATGGCATAGTTCGCAGTGCGTGCAAGCAACGGCTGCATTTCTGGTAACGACCGCGTATGGGTGTAGCGATGAAGGAATCCGGCGCGTGAATTCCAGTCAGCCTCGCGCGTATACGTGTTATCTCCAAGCCACAACATCACATCAGGCGTGGCCGCTGCTATCGATGTAAAGATCCCGTACTCACTGCCGTACGGAGTACCAGGTCTGTCGAACCGCTCCTCGTTCACATAGGTACACGAGCCCATGGCAATGCGCACATTCGGCGGACCTGATGGTCGCCAACGCCAAACGGGTTGCGTGCGAAACTGCGTTGCATAGGGGAAGGAGAATTTTATCTCATTCACATACACATCGTACAGATACGTTGTTGCGGGCTCCACACTGTCCAACGAGATCGTAACCGTGTTTGCAATAGATGCATTCGTGCGTACGATTTGCGACGTGTATGTGCGTGACGGCGACGCACTATCACGATACACAATGCGCACAGACGCTGGCTGCGTGGTCTGCAGCCAGATCTTTGCCTCGCGCATATCTACGTGACCTACCATAGGTCCCGATTGAATGAGAGAGGATTGCGCCATCGCCGTTGCAGAGCACGCGATGGCAAGGAGGAAGGGGAGCAGGGGTACACGCATACCTGCAACATGGCAGTTTTACTTCGATTCACAACGTTGGTTTCTCGTAACCATGATGATTTGCACCCATGGGAAAGCGAGAGTGGACGATGCCGAAGAGCTTCTACGTGAATTGGATCGTCACTCTTCGTAACGGAAGTGTTTGATCTCTTCGCCTTTGATGCCAAGCTCCGACATGGCCTCTATCCCAATCGTGAGATGCAGATCTGTGTACTGTGCATGCACGCGCTTGTCGGACTCTTCTGTTTTCACTCCTTCGGGAACGATGGGCACGTCGCTCACTAAGAGGAGCGCCCCGCGCGGGATCTGATTCTTATGTCCTACGATAAAGATGGTTGCTGTTTCCATGTCGATGGCCAAACAGGAAAGGTCCATAAGGCGCTGCCGAAACGCAGCATCCCATTCCCACATCCGTCTGTTCGTTGTGTACACAACACCCGATCGATACTCGCTCTCGTGCTCGAGCACTTTGTCGGACACGAACTTGTGGAGCTTGAACGACGGTAGCGCCGGTACCTCCTTCGGGAAGTAGTCGTCGCTCGTGCCCTCTCCACGAATCGCGGCGATCGGCAAGATGAAGTGTCCGATCTCTGTCGAGGTTTTCAGGCCGCCGCACTTCCCAAGAAACAACACGCCCTTGGGCTTTCGCGCAACCAGCAGATCCATGATCAGTGCTGCATTCGGCGAGCCTATGCCGTAGTTGATGATCGACAGCCCCTCGCTATTCGTTGCTGTCTGCATCGGATGCTGCGTTCCCTGCACTTCTACGTTGAAGCGCTCTGCAAAGCGTTCTACGTACACGCGGAAGTTGGTGAGGAGGATGTAGTCGCCCAATGTGGCGATCGGTGTACCGGTATAGCGCGGAAGCCAGTTCTGCGCAATGTCGAGCTTGGTCTTCATGGGACGAATATAGCGCCGTATCTTTGTTTCATGCTTACAACAATCAATTCTCTCGCATCGGAATGAGAGACCCTATCTACCGATGACTGCTATTGAACTCCTCGCACGTGTCGAACACGTTTTCCGCAAGAGCATCACTGCGCTTCCGGCAGCGTTGGCGGTGCAGATCTTTTCACGCGGACGTACTGCGTTTGCAAAGGGATTTGCGAGCGACGTGCCAGTCAAGGCACGTGCCTTCGACCATCATGTACTCGACGCCTATGGCACCACGCTTTGGGGTGTGCACTTCCGACTTCCGTTGATGAATGCAGCCGGAATGTTTAAGTCGGGAGAAGGGTATATGGTTGTGGCCAATCAAGGAGCAGGGGGCTACGTAGCAGGTACCACCACAGCTTCTGCGCGTGCCGGCAACACCAAGAACGGCGTGCGTTGGCCGGCCGTAATGTATCCGCGTTCGCATGCTGCAAGTAACTGGATGGGACTCCCCAATAAAGGTCATGCCGTCGTTGCATCTCACCTTGCCACCCTAGAACGAATAGCCGGATGTCCGATCGGAGCCAGTGTGAGTGCCGATCCTGGCGTGGAAGAGACGCTTGCCTTACAGGGTCTTGTCGATGGCATGCGCGCCTATGAGAGGGCTGGGGTAGACTATGTGGAATTGAATGAGAGTTGTCCGAATGTGCCGGGACATCACGACGGACCGCAGATTGATGATGGACTGGTGCGCCGACTTGAATTCATCGCGCAACACTTCCTCACCTCACGCACGCGCCGAGTTCCTGTTGTTGTGAAGTTTTCGAATGACACGGCATTGGAGCAAATCGACGACCTCGTGTCGATCTTGATACAGCTTGGTTTTGACGGCATCATCGTAGGCAACACCAGTACACAGTATGCATCACGTCGTGCAATGATCGATGCACCGGAAGCAAGGCTGTTTGATCATTTCACGCAAACGTACGGTGGCGGGTTGAGCGGTCGAGTGCTCAAGCAAGACTCGCTCACGCTATGTATTCACGCTCGCAAGGCAGTCGAGCGCTGCATGCCACGTCATGAGTTTCATGTGATACGTTGTGGCGGCGTAGAGTCGCTTGTCGACGTAGAAGCATCACGAGCCAATGGCATTGCGCTGAATCAGTGGTACACGGGCTACTTCGATGCCTTTGGTGCAAATGGCCACGACGTTTACTTACGTCTCTTCAGTTCTGCGGCAACACTGTCGAGCAACGCTCGGTAACGATCCGGTTCGTCGGCGATAGATCGCAATGTTGTTTCGAATTCCTGTACGGTTGTTCCGCGTGCCTGTAGCGTGTCGCGCACGGCTTGTTGCGCCTGCGTGGAGTCGTTGAACGACTCGCGTGTAATCAGCACGGTTGCGTACGTCTGCACAAACGTTGGATCCGGCGTCACACTTGGCTTGCACGACGCAAGTGCAAGGGCAATGCAAATCAGTCCTGTGTGTATTCTCTGACGATCCATATCAATTCATTCAAGATCATGGCAGTGGCGCCCCATAAGTGTACATGGTGGTGTACATCCCAATAGGGGACGGAAACAGTGTCGCCGTTCAACGTTCGAGGAGCAGAACGAATGTTGCCCGTCTCTACAAAGTACTCCAACGGAACCGTAAATACCTCTTGCACTTCGTGTTCGCTGATCACGTAGGCGGCTGGCTCGCGAACGAGGGCAACGAAGGGGATGATGGCAGAGTTGGAAGGCGGCACGTAGAGATCGGTGAGTGCACCGAGGACAACAACATCGTGCACCGGTACACCAACCTCTTCCTCTAACTCACGAAGGGCAGCATCACACGGATCTTCCATCTCGTCTACGCGGCCGCCCGGGAACGAGATCTGTCCTTTGTGGCTATTGAGTGTTTCGCTTCGCACTGTAAGCAGCACGTCGGGCAACGCGGCATTGGGTCGGCGAAGCAGCGGCAACAACACCGCACTCCTCCGCGCAGTAGCGGGCGGTGGACTGAGTCGAATGCGCGTATCGGCATAGTTCGGAACGAACTCTGCGTGCGCTGCACGTCCCGGAAGAGGGTATTGTAGACGTCGTTCCAAGAACGAAAAGAAATCCAATGCTTTCATCGTAACGCAAAAATATCTATTTACGCAGCGGAGGGGTTCATGTCTTTACGATCGGCATTACTCGCAGCGCTGCTATTCTCGTCCATGATTCACGCGAGAGCAGGGGTGTTTGGCGAACATAAAAAAATGGGAGACCAGGCGTTTCGACGTTTCTTGGCTACTCATCCGTCTGCGCGCGCCCAACTTGATTCCATTCTTGAATGCAAACCGTTTACGGGTACAAACGCATCGCTCATCCCCGTTACGACCACGTCGAATCCTTTTTTGAATGCGAGCGATTACGACTCGCTGTTGATGATTTTTCAAAAGGATGGAATTGGAATAACCTATGGCGACCTAACCGGAATGTCAGGGGATCACGCCGTAGATGGCTTCGCGTTATTCGATGCTTTTAGTACGGAATGGCGTTATGGCGCAGATGGCATCAAGATCTCGAGCGACCTTGGTGAGAATTTCTTCAAGAACCTCCGGCTGCACCTAGATGCAATCAACCATGGCGAGCGTGCGGCCAGTCCTTTCGACCTTTCCTACATCCTACTCGCCTTTGAAGACCAAAGTCATTTTCACGCCATCGATGCAACGGTGCGACGTGAACTCGAAGACATAGATCCGCTACTGCTTCGGCAGGTCTTCGAAGACATGGCTGTGAGCGTGGGCTCCAGTAGACGTTCCGTTGTAGAACGCCTTTTCCGTACGAACGTGGCCGCGAAGTACGCCATGCTCCACACGCTTGGTTTGCACATGGCCTCGATTGCCGGCAACCTCCTCAATGCCTATCGTGCACAAGGCGCCGACGGTTTTCCAGAGAGCAAGGTAGCCGTCGCGTCGATGCTTCGGCTTGGATTGCTCATGCAAGCCTTTGGCGATCACTACTTGCAAGACATGTTTGCGGCCGGACATTTGGTCACGCACAACCAACATGCTTTTGTGTTGTACGGGCTCGACATGAAGGCCATTCACGATCACTACAATCGCGTGGGTGTAGATGTTGTGATTCCCGCAACGGGACGTGCCGTACATCTTCTTGGCGACGACTTCATGGGCGCCACAACGATCGATGCCGGCGTAGATGCAGTGCATGCATCGTTGAGTGAGTTCTGGAATGCCTTCACATCAAAACTCTCAACACCGGAATTGTTTGATGGCAGCGTGTGGTTGCAACAGCATATCGACGATCGCGCCGATCCCGCTACCTACCTTGCCGCCTTTCGTTACGTGCCGCAACCTCCTGTTGGTGCGCACAGGGATAGCACCATTACGTTCTTGTATCCTCGAAGCGGACCCTACTGCGGCCTTGGCGCGGGCGTCCAGTTGCAGAACAATGTTGCGAGTGGTTGGGTGGAAGGATTCTACGGTCTGGGCTTTCCCATCATTGTCCCATCGGATAACTCTCCGCGAGAACAGATTCTTGGTGGCGGATTCGAACTCAATGCCGGATACGCAACCGGGTTCAATCTTGGAAGTACAATGGCGGGCTTCGATCTGTGGCTGTGGGATCAATTCCATGTGCAGGCGCTTGCTGGTGCCGTAGTTCAAGGAGGGTGGCATGGCGCAGGGAGGATTGGCATTGGTTACGACTATCATTCGTTCGACAATACAATCGGAATTCGATGCATGGTGGGCATGCAGGCTATGAGCACCATGCAACCAATGATTGGAATCATGTTCACTGTTCTTCGCTACTGAAAGGAATCGTATGGCAATAGTTCAAGTCAAGGCGATCTGCATGGGAAGATTCTCATGGAATGTAGATCAACCGGCCACCATCAGTTTGAATCAACGCATCGGCTCGGTAACGAGCTACGGCGTGATCATGCCGGTTTGGGCCCCGAACGCAGGATTGGTGACGTTCCGACAGCCTTCGTCCGTTGTGCGTGCGGGAGATATTCTGTTCATCATTGATACTTCTGGTTCGGCACCCATCGTATGAGATTGACCGTCGTTATCGCGCTATGTAGCCTCGCAATCGTGAGCTGCTCAACGGTGAAGTTCAGTGTGTCGATCGACGTGACGCCGAGTCGTGCCATTACGTCGCCATCGTTTGTTGCAGGAGCAGCATCGACAGACTTGACGATACCTCCGGGCTATCCTATGATGGGATATAGTATTGCCGGACAGTTCAGTCGTGGCTCATGGGTGCCGATCACGTGCAACACTGTATTCATGCGGGATACAGCGGGTACGCCCTACTTCATTGTGTCTACGGATTTGTGGGCTATGCCCGGCGGACTTGCTTCGCGAGCAGTAGAAATCATGCACATGATCGATCCGGCAACGAAGTCCATGGGACTCGAGAACGTGATGTGCACGGCACTGCACATTCACCATTGCGGTGGGAATTTTGCGACGTGTGCTTCGTACAACACGGCTGCATCGTTCGGTCTGGGATTCGACCAAGCACTCTTCAATTACTTGGCGCAGAAGATCGCGCACTCTATGATCGAGGCACGCGCGAATGCCATTCCCGTCACAGTACGATATTCAGAGATGGCGATGAGCGGACTTTCTCGCAACCGAAGCTATGCGGCGTTTCTGCAGAACGATAGTGCAGATCGCGCGTCGCTGTTTGCAGAGAACCGTCACGTAGATACTGCGTCGATCACGGCATGGCCTGCCTCACTCACGTCTCGCATAACGGCCATGGCTGTAGATCCGATGCTGCGTCTCATTCAGTTCCGCTCAGTACTCACGGGCAAGGCCATTGCCGTTGTCCCCATCTATGCTATTCATGCAACAGCAACCGGTGGCGCAACGGAAGTGTATTCGTCGGACGTGTATGGAGTGGCTCGCGAAGTGTTGCGCATGGAACTGATGAAGGACACGTCGCTCGTTGTGGCGTTTCTCAACGGTTCAGAAGGTGACGTAGAACCGAACTATCTGCGACACGACCGATCCGATGCGATGCGTATTGGCCGGCAGCTTGCTGCCGGTGTGCAGAGCTTGCTCGGAAGCAGCGACTACGACGATCTTACGGGAACACTCACGCCGTACTATATGGATCAGCGTATTGGCGGACAGACATTTCCGTTCGATCAGCGAGATGGTGATTGCTACTGCACGTATCCATCAGAACTACAAACAGATGTGCACTCAATGATCGGCACGGCAATGTTTGGAGGCGCACTTGATGGTCGCACAATCTTCTACAGTCTTGGATGCAGAGATGGTATGATTGCCGATGAGTGCGATCCGATTCAAGGTGTCAAACTCCCAGCGTTGAAGACAGTTGTAGATCTTATGGTCACCAAGGGCGTTACTCAATCCGTTGCAACATCGCTCGTCGGAATGGTCAGCGAAAGCGCACCAGATCACGCTCCCGTCTCGATGCTTGCCCTCAAAGATCTCTTGCTTGTTGGAATGCCCGGCGAGTTCACAACAATGATGGGCAAGTTTATTCGCGATACACTGCAGCGCATCAGCGGCAAGAAACATGTTGCCGTGGTTGGCTTCGCCAACGAGTATGCATCGTACATCACAACGCCATGCGAATATCGTGCGCAGTTTTACGAAGGCGCGTCAACGCTCTTTGGTCAAGCGTCTGGTCCGTGGTTTAAGTTCTTGGCTGTGCAAACATTCAATGCTGGTCCGGCACTGCCTACATCCCGGACGTTGCAGTACGATGCAGGATCTGCCAACACGTTTGGTGTTCGGTCAGACCATACAGATCCCTGGTGGAATGCCGCGTACGACCTCAGCAATCTGCTCGTTGATGAAAAAGATGGACGTCCACTTCGCGTCCTCCAGATCCTAGAATCGCCTGTCACGCCAATTGCAAGCGACGTGGCCTTGCGATACACCTTCACCGATACTACGGTGGCCCTACGTCCGTGGCTTGACCACAGCACCAAGGCCGCCGATACCGTGCGCTATCTACCAACCGTTTCTATCGTCACTGAAGACGGCATAGAACCTACGTTGAAGGCCATGAGCACAGAGATCATTGTCACGCTCGACAAGATGACGCAGGGCACGGCGCAATGGAGTGTGTACTTCATGGGCATGGAACGGATGAAGGGACGACTCGTAACGCTCACGATCACCACGCCGGGCAATCGCGTGATTCCTGTGATGTTCGATATCCAGTAAACGAACCGTTGTACTTTTGTGCATGCCTAACTTCCTTGCCCTCCTTCGCCACCTTCCCAACGCAGAAGTGCACGGCGCTCCCGACGTTATGGTCTTAGATGTTGCAAGCGATTCGCGCGAAGTGCAACCGGGGTGGTTGTTCATTGCGATTCGTGGTGAACAGTATGATGGGCATGATGCCATAGCCTCTGCGATCGATCGTGGAGCAACGGTGGTGATCGGAGATCTGCCACTTGATGAGGTTCGTTTCAAAGGCCCACAGCTCGCCACCTATGTGCGCGTAGCCGACACACGACAGGCCCTTGCACGCTTAGTGCACGCCATCTTGAACGAACCCTCGCGCGGACTCCGCATCTACGGAGTAACGGGGACGAACGGAAAAACAACGTGCGCGACAATCCTCGAACAACTCTTTTCATCTGTGGGACTGCAGGCAGGCTTCATTGGCACCACAGGGGTTCGTTATGATGGTCGTTCCATTGACGCAACGCATACAACACCGCACGCACGCGCACTTTGCGAATTCTTTTCTGACATGAAGGCACATCGCATCGACGTTGTGTCGATGGAAGTGTCGTCACACGCCCTTCATCAATATCGCGTTGGCGGTATCGAGTTTGTTGGTGCCATTTTTACGAATCTCACGCACGATCATCTGGACTATCACGGCACGATGGAGCGATATGCCACCGCCAAAAAGAAATTGTTTGATGGCCTGCAAATGTCTGCTGTAGCCGTTGTGTGGGGCGATGATGACTACGCTGCTGAGATGATTCGAGACTGCAAAGCACGTCGCATCGTTCGCGTTGGTGAGCAAGAACACAACAACGTTCGAGTGAGCGATATAGAAATCGGAGCACACGGTACGCGCTTCACGCTGTTGCTCCCTGGAAAACACACACGCGATGGAGATCAAGAGTTGCACATCGCAACGCCGCTCATTGGTCGGTTCAACGTGGCGAACGCTGCTCTTTGCGCCGTGATGGCCATGCAAGAGGGCGTGAAGGCGGCCGATGTGAAGGTGGCGATGCAAACGGTGCGTGGCCCTGCTGGACGCATGGAACGCTACGGACTCATCAGTGGCGCCGTGGCCGTTGTCGACTATGCGCACACACCAGATGCACTTCAAAAGGCGCTCGAGGTATTGAGGGAGATACTCCCGAACGGTGCGCGCTTACACATGGTCTTTGGCTGTGGGGGAGACAGAGATGCAGCAAAGCGACCAGTGATGGGAGCGATTGCGGCGCGGCTTGCCGACGAGGTATGGGTGACCTCAGATAACCCCAGAACAGAAAATCCTGATACCATCATTGATGATATCAGGATCGGAATTGAGCAAGAATTGAAGGGCGGAACGGCGGAACGGATCCACACGGTTTCAGATCGAAGAACAGCGATTTCTGCTGCGCTCGACGGTGCTCATACACACGACATTGTCCTCATTGCCGGCAAAGGCCACGAAACAGTGCAGGTTGTAGGCACGGAGCGCCGACATCATAGCGATGTCGAAGAAGTCGCTCGTTGGAATCAATCCAAACGAACCTGACCTATTCGGCTTCCATTTGCTGACGGTGCTGACGGCGGGCTGCCTTCAGACGCGACATGCGGCGTTCTACACTTGGCTTGACGAAGAATGCGCGCTTCTTGAATTCACGCAACACGCCAGAGCGCTCATATTTCTTCTTGAAACGACGGAGTGCGCGGTCGATCGATTCGTTTGTCTGGATGGTAACACCGATCACAGGAGATCCTCGAAAAAAAGGTTACTTGATATTCTCGACGAGACGTTTTTCTTTGCTCTTCTCAAAGTGCACAACGAGAGCGGCATTGCCGTTGCTCATTACTTCCTTCGACCGTACCAAGCCAACATCATCCCACGTTTTGTGGTAGATAACGTCGCCTACCTGATACTCGTTCTTTGGCGAATACTCTTTCGAATCTTCGCGGGACAAACGGATGGTTGCCGTGTTCTTGTCCGACTGTGATGCCAAGGCATCAAGATTCACAAGCTGAGAGTGATGGCTTACGCTGCATCGTGCCCACTGTTGACGCCCGTTCTCAGACTCGATCGGCTCTCCGATCAGCTCATGCTTCGTCTCCTTCATCAAGAAGGGGGAATACAGAACGATGTATTTTGCCTTACGCTTAGGGCGCTTGGTTGCGTCAGAAGACACTGCTTTTGCTTTGGCCATGGATGCTCTCCGTAGTTCTACAAAGAAACCGGACTACAAAGATAGCTGGTTCCTGTGGAAAAACCTACTTCTGAGCGAGGAAGGCCTTCAGAGACATGATGACGGGCACAGGACTTGGGTCTACGTTATTGAGCGTGGCCATATGGTAGCTCACCCAGTCGCCCATGTAAATAGCTGTGAACATTCGACTTAGCAGACTTTTGCCCGTCCCCTCTACCGTGTGGATGCCTTTGACGTTCTTCTTGATGATGTCTGCTAATGCCGTAAAGCGAATCTGGACGCGCTTGTGGTCATCGACGTCTCTGAGGAGAACAACGGAGAACTGCTTGGTCAGCCCCTTTGGATTCTGCCAGCCGTTGATCTCGTTGTGATTCATTTCGGGCAGGACGTGACCGAATGCCACTTGCTTGGCGTTCTCTTGGATCTGGCCACGCCAACGCATGTTCACCGCATCCATACGCTCGGAAGCGCTGTAGATGACGGGCGCGGTGCCGTGCAGCTTCTTTGCCAAGCTCAACGCCGGATTCTTGCTCGAGGTGCTCGCATAGAGGTCGCGCAATTCTTCGATGTTCTTTTCAAGTTCCACGATGGCCTTCGAGTTGGCGCGAACGGCCGCCTCGGTAAAGGCGCCACTCCTGCCGAGTACGGTCAGCAATGGGAAGAAGGAATAAGCCAGAGCGCAACGTGGTTGATAACCCTTCGGGATAGTGATCACCGGAAGTCCTGCCTTCGAGGCCTTGCTTCCCAGCTTCCCTCCCGTTGTAATGCACATGATGTTCGACGTGCGCTTACGCACGATTTCGTAGGCGCTTAGGGTCTCTTCTGTGTCGCCCGAATAACTCGAACAGATCACATTCGTTGACGCGTTTACAAACCCCGGCACGGTGTATCCGCGATGTACGCTCATGTCTACATGATCCGTCCCAGGTGTAGCCGCCGCATAGCTCCGCAACAGATCGCCTCCAATGGCCGAACCACCCAACCCAAAAATCGCGAACCGGTCGCTCTTCGCGAACGACGGTACAATCGCCGCCGCATCTCCAATAGCAACGGCCTCGCGAATTTGATCCGGCACGTTATAGAGTACGTCGAACATGTTCGATTCGTCGAGGGCTGCGCTAGGCATAGTAAACCTGTGAGGGGTTGTCGGAATGCATTCAACATACGGAATCATGTATCAGCGTCGCAAGTCTTACGGTTGCAGGTCAACCTTTTTCGTGCTCTTCTTCCGCATCCTGATATTCAACATCTCCACGCTTATCGAGAATGCCATAGCCGCGTAGATGTATCCTTTGGGGACGTGGACGTGGAAGCCTTCCACCACAAGGATGAAGCCAACCATGATCAAGAAGGCAAGGGCCAGGACTTTGATGGTGGGATGACCTTCGATGAAACGCGAGATGGACTTCGCACTAACCTGCATCACGATCACTGCAACAACCACGGCGATAACCATGATGAGAAGGTCTTGTGACAGGCCAATGGCCGTGATTACGGAGTCGATGCTGAAGACAAGGTCGAGGATGATGATCTGCAATACCATGATGCCAAAGGAGCGAGCAGACTTGCCACCTTGCTGCCCATCTTCATCACCTTCGAGTTTACTGTGCAGTTCCGTGGTGGCCTTTGCAATCAAGAAAAGGCCGCCCCCAAACATGATCACATCACGACCTGTAATGCCATGCGAGAACACCACCAAGAATGGTTCCGTGAGCGTTGCCATGTATACAGCACCGAAGAGAAAGGCAATACGAAGAATCACGGCGAGAGACAGCCCAATTGTTCGTGCGCGTTGCGCTTGCTCTGGCGGAAGTTTTCCTACAAGGATCGAAATGAAAATAATGTTGTCAATGCCAAGAACGATCTCGAGAATTGTAAGCGTCAACAAGGCAACAATGCCTTCGGGGGTGAGGATGTGCGTCATGCAATAGATGTAGTTGAAAAAGAGGAGGCGCAAGTTACGGAGCCGTGCGACCACAACGGTAAAAAGCGCAGTTTTGTTCCTATGCCATTCACATCTGTTAACCCCGCCACGCAAGAGACACTTGCATCCTACGACCTGATGAGCGCGCTTGACGTCGATCACACTATTGCTAGTTGCGCGCGCGCACAATCCGCATGGTCTGGCCTGCCGCTCGCAGAGCGCGCAGACGTGATACGTCGGCTCGGCAGCGTGCTGCTCGCGCAAGCGCCATCCGTTGCCACCATGATTACCGCAGAAATGGGGAAGCCACTCACGCAGGCGCGCGCCGAAGTGGAGAAGTGCGCCTCGGCATGCTCCTACTATGCAGACCATGCAGAGGAATTGCTCGTAGTTCGACGTGTCGAAACAGAACACACATCGGCCACCATTCACACGGAGCCGCTTGGTATCGTCTTGTGCATCATGCCATGGAATTTCCCGCTCTGGCAATTCATTCGCTTTGCCGTACCCGCACTTATCGCTGGCAATGGCATTGTGCTGAAGCATGCTCCCACAACGTGGGGCAGTGCGTTCGAAGCTGTAAGGATGTGTAGGGAGGCAGGGGTGCCCGAGGATTTGGTTGCCTGTCTTGTGATAGACGTGACCGATGTGGCTGCAGTGATAGCCGATTCGCGTGTACGTGCTGTGACGTTTACGGGATCTACCAAGGGTGGCGCGGCCGTCGCATCGATAGCTGGAGCCAACGTGAAAAAGTCCGTGCTTGAACTCGGCGGCAGTGATGCCTATGTGGTGCTCGAAGATGCAAACGTGGAATACGCTGCGCGGATGTGCGTGGAGAGTCGGTGTACGAATAGCGGACAGTCCTGCATTGCAGCGAAGAGGTTTATCGTTCATCGTCACGTGATCGACGAGTTCACTACAGCAGCGATGCGATATATGCAGGCGATGGTTGTGGGAGATCCGCTAGACGTGGCTACGCGCATCGGACCTCTTGCTCGGCGCGACTTACGCGATGGCCTTCTTGATCAAGTGCGCCGTGCAGTAGCTGGTGGAGCCGTTGCACATAGCTGGCACGATGTCCCAGACATTGGCTTCTACGTTGCGCCCATGATTCTCACGAATGTGCAAGAAGACAATGCGGCGTTTACTGAAGAACTGTTCGGACCTGTTGCGTCTCTAGTAGAAGCGGATAGTGATGCAGATGCATTGGCGCTCGCGAATGCATCGCGCTACGGACTCGGCTCTGCCGTCTTCACGTCCGACCCTGAACGTGCATCTTGGTTTGCACAGCGATTACAGGCTGGTACGGTGGCCGTGAACGACATAGTGCGGAGCGATGCACGACTGCCGTTTGGTGGCGTGAAGGATTCCGGATACGGTCGTGAGCTCGGACCGCAAGGGATATTGGAATTCGTCAACGTGAAATCGGTAGTGGTGGCCTGACGCGTGTGGAGTTGTCTACTCCGACAGCGTGGCCTGCATTTGTTCAATGCGCTTATCGCGACGTTGCTTTGCAAGTGCACGCAGATCTTCAAATGAGTCTGCCTCGTCTACAATCTCTACACCAAGCATGGTCTCGATCACATCTTCCATGGTGATCAACCCTTCCACCCCTCCATACTCATCCACTACCATGAAGAGATGCTGCTTGTTCTGCAAGAATTGTTCGAGTGCCTTATCGAGCGAAACGTTCTCGGGAATGAATTGCACTTCGCGTTGAAGTTTGCTAAGCGGTATGGTGGTGCGGCCTGCAAGGGCGGCACGGAGTACATCTTTCGTCATTACGTAGCCGCTCACATCGTCGAGTGACTCGTCTGCAAAGACTGGAAATCGAGAGTAGATCTGGAGCTCCGGCATTTTGATCGCATCTGCGATGGGTGTGTCGAAGTGTACGCCAAAGACAACGGTGCGCGGCGTCATCACGTCGCCCACCTCTACACTGCTAAAGCGCATGATGTTCGTAAGAATGCGATACTCACCTGCATCTAGTGCGCCTTCTTCTCGTGCTGTTTCTACGAGTGCCTCAAGATCTTCACGAACTTCTTCTTCTTCGTTCACCGGCTTTGCGAGACGCATGAAGCTGCGATAGCATATCACGAAGGGACGTGCGATTACGAGCGTAATCATAAACAAAATGCTGGTCAGGCGAAGCGAACGGTCGGCAAAGCGAGTGCCAATGAATGCCGCAAACGACTTCAGCACGGCAACGGCAATAATCAAAGCAACGATCTCGATCACCACTCGGTCGGTCTGACCAATGGTGAGCGCAATTAGCGTCATCGACGATGCCGTCATCACAAGGAAGAATGCGTCTACGACGCTCACGCTCAGACGTGCCTCTTCAGGTTCGTCAAGGGCAGAGCGAAGTCGCTTACCAACGGTTGAACCTTCATCGGCAAGCGATGTTATAACAGGGGACGGCATACTAAAGAGTGCCGCGTTGAGAAACTCGCATACGGCGCTACTGAGAGCACCGATCGTGAGTAAGAGGTATTCCATTATCCGCTGAACGATTTGTCGATAATGGTCAGCCTACTTGGATACTTCATTGCACCAATAGGGGTAGAAATTGTTGGTTGTGCGTCGAGCTTTACGCGAGCCGCACTGCCTTGCTTTCCGCCAAGGGCGAGAGCAAGATTGAGGAGCCCGTCGTATCCCTTTTCGCCAAAGAACGAATACATATCCATTTGCATTCCAAGCGGAATGTTCGTTGTCTGTCCGCCGCCGGGAAGCGTGATGGGACTTTGAATGTCGCCCGCGATCGTTGGCTTATCGTCGATGATGAGACGCCAGTCGAGGCCGGTGAGCGTAGCGGAACCGTTGCTCCGTGTGGTTGCGGCATTGGGATTCTTTGCGTCGATGTTCAACGTGAATCCAACGGGAACTTGCTTCCGCGAGAACGCAGAGGTGAGTGCAAGGGCATCGCCAATCGAAAGGTCCGAAAGAGATGCAACGCGAGCAACGTCTACGCCAGCAACACGAAACGCAGTGATGTTATTCAGTTTGAATTGCACGTTTGCAAGGTTGTTGAGTGCATTCGTGATGTCTTTGATCTGCGCGCATCCAACAACAAGAATGAGGAGCGGAAAGAGGAGTCGTTTCATAGTGGTGTCGATTGAGATATTCGATCGCTGGCAAGCATGCCGGAAATTGTGACAAGTGGAACGCCTCCACCGGGATGCGCACTTCCCCCAACATACCAAAGATTTCGCACTCGTGTGGAGCGCATGCGCGGTCGGAGGAAGGCGCTAAACATAGAGTTTGACGAAGAACCATAGAGTGCGCCGCGGTACGACATGGTGTTGCGCTCGATATCGGCGGCCGTCATGGTTTCGATGTGCCGAACGTTTGGGTCGACGCCGAACGTTCGTAGACGAGCCAAGACTTGGTCTGCATAGCGCTCGGGTGCTGCATCTGACGTTGCCGGCGCATTCATCAGCAAGAACCAATTCTCTCGGTCGGGGGCGGCTTGCGGTGGGTCTGTGTGGCACGAGCGCGAGAGGTAGACGGTCATGTCGGCCGGAAGTACACGCTTCGAAAAGATATCATTGAATTCATTTCGATAGTCGTTGCTGAAGAACACGTTGTGATGCGCCAGACCGTGCAGGGATTTGTCGACGCTCATCATTATCACGTATCCGCTGCACGACCTATCCGTGGGTTCCTTGCGTGTTTCTCCAAGCAGCATGGTGCGCGTTAGGTACTCATCGCAATTCGAGATGACGTGGTTCGCCTCGACAATTGTTCCATCGACAAGTGCGACGCCCTGTACTCGTCCGTTGCGCTGAAGAATTCGGTGTACGCTCGTAGATGTGTGAATGCGAACACCATGCCGCCGTGCCACCCTCTCGTATGCTTCTGCAACCGTGTACATGCCGCCTATCGGATACCACGCGCCAAAGGCGCGCTCAACGTGTGGTATCACCATGAGTGTGGCGGGTGCCAAGTACGGTGACGAGCCATTGTAGGTAGCAAATCGATCGAAGAGTTGGATGATGCGCTCATCCCGGAAGTATTCTGCGTGAAGGTTGTGAAGTGTTTGTGTGAAGCGCAGCGAACGAAGCTCGGCAAGCAACGGAAGATTGCGCCACTTGAAAAACTCGACGATTCCTGCAAAGTCGTTGAAGATGAAAACGTCCTTTGTGCTTTCGTACACTCGTCGAGCATGTTCCATGTATGCGCGAACGGCGTTTGCGTCGTCAGCGTTGAACGTTGCGAAAGCTGCAGAGAGTTCGTCGATAGAGTCGTGTGCGCTCAGCGTAGATCCGTCGGACCAATGGTACTTGCATTGTGGATCGATACGAACGAGCGAGAGCTCTTGCTCGAGCGATGTGCCAACGCTCGCAAAAAACTCTTCGAACACAAAGGGCATTGTGAGGAGGGACGGACCTGTATCGAAGGTGCAGCCGTCGAATGATCGACGCGACATTTTGCCGCCAAGCATTGGTTGTTGCTCGAAGAGGTCTACGGAGAATCCGCGGGCGGCAAGGCGTGTTGCGGCTGTAAGGCCGCCAATCCCGCCGCCGATGACGACGACGCCACGTGGTGCACTCATCAAATGATGGTGCTTCGGAGAATGTTGAGTTCTGCCGTAAGCTCTTCATTGCGACGTCGTTCTTGACCGAGCGACGTGAGAATGCGCGCTTTTGCGATCAGTAATTTCTCATCAATGGGCTTTGTAAGAAAGTCGTCGGCACCTGCCTCTATTGCTCGCACTTGTGTTGCCATGTCGTTGAGTGCCGTGACGATCGCAACGGGAATATGTCGAGTGCGCGCATCCGCCTTGAGCCGCATAACAGTCTCAAATCCATCCATACGCGGCATCATCACATCTAGAATGATGGCGTCGGGAATATGCAACGCAACTTTTTCGAGACATTCAACGCCGTCTCCGGCATCGTCTGATTCGAATTCGCCGCCGTCGAGAAATCGACGCATGAGTTTCGTTGTGATTTTGTTGTCGTCTACAACAAGTACGAAGGGTTTTCGCATAACGGTCCGTCTGTCAGCCTATAATCGTGTGTTTTGTACGTTCACGGGTACACGCTTCTTCAACAATGCTACGAAGTTTTTCGCTACCGAGGCGTGCCATCCATGTTGCTACAGCGATCACACGTTCTTGAGGACCCTCGTTTGGCCAAACAGTGACGGCAATTGTGCGCTGCCTGTCCATTGCTTCCGCGTGGACGCGCTTCAGGGCACTACGCATCTTGCCTTGCAGTGCTTCCGTGCTCTTTCGTATAGCAGCCTCTGTGGATTCCACGGATCCCGTGAGCGTGGCATCTATCGTCGCTGCTGCGCTACGATAGGGAGCAAGGAGGGCGGCAAGGTGGGAAGCAGTGGACGCCTCGTCCGGAATCAGACCATCGTTCATCGATGCGACGATGTCGCGCTCAACGTCTTGCCACGGGCGCATGTAGAACGAAGCATCGCGACCCACCTTCTGCAGGAGGCGCTCTGTTTTTGTATCGAGGATGGTAGTGCTGTGTCGAAGCACGATGCAAGGCATTCTCACGCCAAACCACCGATACACCTCGTGTAGCTGCGCATGGTAGGCAATCTCTGCCGCACCAAGCACACTCGCCACCGTTGGTAGAATGGCGTCTTGGACGATCGGACGCGCGAGCACGCCAGGAGAGAATGTTGCATCCTTTGCTGGTTGAGATTCAATGCGCTGACGTTCGCCGTTGTGATGCACGAAGAAGCTGTACTCGTTCGCAGTTGCCTGAGCGTGGTATGCGTGCTCCTGGAGTTCGGCAGAAGCAATGTCTACGAGCGTCCGCACAACGCCGGGATGAAGTATGTCTTTCTCGGCAATGGGCATGTGCATGCCACTGTCGATTACATCCGATGCGCGGACAACAAGCACGCCCCACGCTGCGAGGAATGGTTGAAGAACATCGAGAAATGCATCATTCCAGCGTCTGCCTTCTGTGTACGCCAAAGAAAGTGATGCTCGGGTCTCATCTGCAAACTGACCGCTCAAAGTCTGAAGTCCACTTTGAATCGTCTCAATCTCCTGAGCCGTAAATGTCTTGCCACTCACCGGTGTTCGCGTCGCCTCGTCAACGATCGACACGGGCTGCAGCACTCCATCGGCACGAATGACCGTAGCACTGCCGGCTTCGATGGCATCATGATCGTTGTCTTCGAGCCAGAACACAGGGACGACAGGAAGGTTGTGTTCTGCACGAAGTTCAGCAGCAAGGGAAACGGCCGAACAGATCTTGAGTAGTGTGTAGAGTGGCC
>JBBRES010000012.1:0-22268 GCA_038202665.1 Kapaibacterium sp. (SeqCode)
GAACCGAACCAGTATTGAAGTTTATGGTTGTTGCCATAACAGCCTATGGCATGTCTACGTTCGAGGGTCCGATGATGTCGCTCAAGAACGTGAACGCCATCACGCACTACACAGACTACATCATCGCGCACGTCCACGTAGGCGCGTTGGCATGGAATGGTGGGATGGCCTTTGCCGTACTGTACTACATATTTCCACGCATGTGGCAAACGAAACTGCATTCGTTGAAACTCGCCAACGCACACTTTTGGTTGATGACGCTTGGCATTGTGTTCTATGCAGTACCACTCTACTGGGGTGGTATCACACAGTCACTGATGTGGAAGGCAATGAACGCAGACGGAACACTCACGTATCCTAACTTCTTGGAAACGGTAACGCAGATTCTGCCGATGTACTTTTTACGCGTGATTGGTGGATCGCTCTATATCGTTGGCGCCTGCGTTGGAGTGTGGAATCTCTACAAGACCGCGAAAAGCGGAACATTCATGGCGAATGAGCAGGTGCAGGCAGTCGTGCGCACAGATGAGCCGGAGCATAGCGGACACTGGCACCGATTACTTGAAGGAAAGCCACTACGGTTTGCTGTGTTGGTCTTCATCGCTGTCGCAATTGGAGGCGCAGTAGAGTTTATCCCTACGTTCTTGATCCAAAGCAACGTGCCTACGATCGCATCCGTGAAACCGTATACGCCACTTGAGCTCGAAGGACGTGATATCTATGTACGCGAAGGATGTTATACCTGTCACTCACAAATGGTACGTCCGTTCCGATCAGAAACAGAGCGCTATGGACAATACTCTCTTGCGGGTGAGTTCGTGTACGACCACCCGTTCCAATGGGGTTCCAAGCGAACCGGCCCAGACCTGCATCGTGTTGGTGGCAAGTATCCGGATGCGTGGCACTTTAACCACATGCGTGAGCCGCGAAGTACGTCGCCTGGTTCGATCATGCCCGGATATACGTGGATGTATGAGAACGATCTCGACATATCACACACCGAGGGCAAGATTATCACCATGAAGAAACTTGGCGTTCCGTATCCGGAAGGATATGAATCGCAAGCAACGGCGGATCTGCAAGCGCAGGCAGCCAAGATTGCCGAGAATCTCAGGACGAGTGGTTTCAAAGACGTGGATCAAAAGAAGGAGATCGTTGCCTTGATCGCCTACCTGCAACGTCTTGGCACAGATGTGAAAAAGAGTGCATCACCTGGAGGGGAGAACTGATCATGTACAAAAACGTTCTCGCAAGCATTCCCGGTATTGAGTTCTGGCCCATCATTTCGCTGGTGATTTTCTTTAGCGTGTTTGTTGGACTGATCGTGTGGTTCTTCCGCGCAGACAAACAGCGGCTTCAAGAACTCGCAGAACTACCTCTTCACGACGCGTCTCATATCACCAAGTAAGGAGATCAACAATGGCACAAGAAGAAAAAGATAAACTCCTCGATCACGAAGCCGATGGCATTCGAGAGTTCGACAACGATCTACCGAAGTGGTGGTTGTATGGCTTCTATATCACCATTGCACTATCGGTTGTGTATATGTTCTACTATCACGTGTATTCAGGACCTAGCTGGAACCTCCTGTGGTTCTGGGAACGCGGTTCAACGGCAGAGTACACGGCTGAAGTTGCAGAGGCCAAGGCCATGTATGCCAATGCTCCGAAGAAAGGTCCAATGAAGGCCGTGCTTCTCACCGATGCTGCCAGTATGGAGAAGGGCAAGGATATTTTTGAGAACAAGAATTTGTGTGTGACGTGTCACCGCGCCGACATGGGAGGACAAGTAGGACCAAATCTCACGGATAGCTTGTGGATCCATGGCTGCTCACTCGAAGAGATCATGTCGAATATCACCACGGGCTTCCCAGACAAAGGGATGATTCCGTACGGAAGTGGCACAAAACTCTCAGACGAAGAGTTGTTGCAAGTCGCATCGTATGTTATCTCAAAACGTGGGACGAATCCGGCAGATCCCAAGCCGATCGATGCTGCACGCGAAGTACTCTGTCAGTAAGGAACACCTGTGTCGATCATTGACGTACCAATTGAAGATCATGAGTCGTACCGTAATGAACTTGCGAGTATCGCAGCCGATGGACGTCGGAAGTGGATTTATGCTCGACAACCGAAAGGGAAGTACACCCGCTCGCGTGCCATCGTTGCTACCATCCTTCTGGCCTTCCTCACGATTTCTCCATTCGTAAAGGTGCATGGTCATCAGTTCATGCTGCTGAATATCATGGAACGGCAGTTCGTGTTCTTCGGACTGCCGTTTTGGCCAAACGACTTCTACTTGGTGGCATTGGTCTTCATCACCGTGGTGATCACGTTGGTGGTTTCTACGGCAATAGTTGGTCGCATTTGGTGCGGTTGGCTATGTCCGCAAACCATCTTTTTGGAATTCATCTTTCGACGAATCGAATGGTGGATTGATGGTACTCCCGTACAGCAGGCGCAACGGCGCAGTGGGCCGTGGAACGCAGACCGCGTCTGGCGCACAACTCTAAAGCAATCTGTCTTTTTTGCGATTAGCTTTGGAATTGCCAACATCTTCCTTGCCTATCTGATTTCGAGCGAACGGTTGTTACTGTACATCACCGAGGGCCCCGGCCACCACGCCGCCATACTGTTCCCACTCACTGCCTTCACATTCGTCTTCTATGCAGTGTTTGCGCGTTTCCGTGAGCAAGCATGTTTGATCGTTTGTCCATACGGTCGGTACATGTCTGCACTCGTAGACGACAACACCATCACCGTCACCTACGATACAACTCGTGGCGAGCATCGCGGGAAATTCACGAAGGCGGATAAGGAGGCATGGAGTGCAGGACAGGTCCGTCCCGAAGGAAAGGGAGACTGTGTAGACTGTCATCAATGCGTAACCGTGTGCCCAACCGGCATCGATATTCGCAACGGCATCCAGCTAGAATGTGTTGCGTGCACAGCCTGTATAGACGCGTGCGACGAAGTCATGGAGAAGGTGGGAAGGCCCAAAGGTCTTATCCGCTATACCAGCGCCACCGCGGTTACAAACAGCGTTGCCAAAGTGTTTACTGCTCGCATCAAAGCCTATGTAGCCGTTTGGTCGTTGCTGCTCATCGCTGTGATCGTCTTGTTCTCGCTTCGCGATATGCTCGATGTGTTGGTGCTCCGACAAGAGGGGACCACATGGGTGAAAACGCCACAGGGTGTTGCAAACTTCTATCGAATGCAGATCATCAATAAGTCCGATGATGAACTGCCGGTTGAACTCGTTGCCGTGCAACCAGCCAATGCCGTTATCACGCCCATCGAGAGATTTAATGTGGTCCATGGCGGCCATATCGCAAAGGGTCGATTCATCGTCACGATTCCAGGATCCAGCGGAATTCAAGGTGCGATGCCGATCACGATATCTATTCGATCGAATGGTAGAGAAGTGAAGTCCGTGACCACATCGTTTATTGGAGGTTCGTTATGACGTTGAACTGGGGCTGGCGCATTGCCATTGTGTATTCGCTGTTCGCACTTGGAACGTTGGGAGTGGTAGCGTTCACATTGACGCAAGACGTAGATCTTGTGCGAGCTGATTACTATGAGTACGGACTCAAACATGATGAGCAAATGCGTGCAGAAGTCAACGCTCATTCGCTGTCCACTCCTTTGTCTATCGTCTACGATGCCGAACGCGGCGCTGTGCGCCTTGTTTTCCCCCCAGATCATGTTGCCGACATTCAGGGCACGATTCTCATGTATCGGTCTACCACGATGAAGCAAGATCGAACGGTGCCAATCCTTGTTGATGCAACGGGCGGACAAGAGATCAGCGTGCGTGATGATGCAAAAGGGAAGTGGACCGTCAAAGTAGATTGGACGTCTCGCGGTGTTGCCTATAAGATTGAACAAGCGATTGTGGAGTAAGGCGAGCACATGGAACCGATCACAGCACTCTTTCTCGGACTTGCCGGCAGCATGCATTGCGCCGGCATGTGCGGTCCCATCGCGCTTGCTCTGCCCACACGTGGACATACAAAATGGGAACGCCTTCTTGGTAGGCTGCTGTATCAATTCGGTCGCATTACCACGTACTCGATTCTCGGTGCTCTCATTGGACTTGGCAGCAGTGCGATCTCATTGGCCGGATACGGAAGGGCACTTTCGATCGGGGCGGGTTCATTGATGATCGTTGCGGCCGTCCTTCAGTTGCTGTGGCACAGGTCTCTCCTCCCTGCCGCCTTCCAGCATCGCATCACGGCACCGGTGCGAACTGCATTGCAGAGAAACCTTGCAAAGCGTTCTCGAAGTACGCTCTACATCATTGGCATCCTCAATGGTCTACTTCCATGCGGTTTAGTAACTGCCGCGTTGATTGGTGCGGCGGGACTCGGATCGGTTGCCGGTAGCGCGGCCTTCATGGCGTTCTTTGGACTTGGTACCGTACCAATGATGCTTGGCATTTCGCTTAGTGGCGTGGTAATGGGGCCAGCAATGCGTTCTGCGTTTCGTGTTGCCGCGCCTGTGATAGCCGTTGTGCTCGGTTGTGTGATTATTGTGCGTGGTATGGCTCTCGATATACCATACCTCAGTCCACCCGTACCTGTCGAACACGGAAAAGTATCTTGTTGTGATGAGCAATAGAATTCGGACATGATTGTCTTATATTCGTACGCACCAATTCGAAAAAATCAATCTGAAGGAATCACACGATGAAGATCACACTCTCCGGAATTGCAGTTGGAATTGCGATGTTGGCAGTAACGAACGCATCTGCAGATGAGAAGAAGGAACTCATGGCCAAGGGCCAGAAGGTGTACACAGAGTATTGCAAAACATGTCACCAGGCCAACGGACAAGGTATACCAAACGTTTATCCGCCACTTGCAGCTTCTGACTATATCAAGACGATGCCCCGCAAGACCATCGCTACAGAAGTGGTGAATGGGAAGAACGGCAAAGTAAAGGTAAACGGTAAGGAGTTCAACGGAGTGATGACCGCATTGCCTGCGAAGTACACAGATGCAGATGTCGCAGCCGTGCTCACATACGTCTACAATTCCTGGGGAAATCCAGGTGGAGTTTTCGCAGCAAAGGAAATTGCGAAGGTTCGTAAGAAGAAGTAAACGGTGTATGTTTGTTGCCGTGCTTGTCACCGCAATGAACACCACCTTCTACGATCACATAACGCTCGCTCAACTACACCCACTTCACGTTTGTGAGGTGGGTGTCTACGTTCCAGACACTTCCAACGTACTGGGATTCATCCGCGATGGTGTTCGAACAACGCTTGTCGAGGCCGACCCGCAGATCGTAGAACAGTGCCAAGCCAAGTTCATCGGAATGGATCATGTTTCTATTCATGGCGTGGCGGTGAGCGATGCTGCTGGAGCGTTGCGACTTTATCGAGTTGGTGCCTCTACGTTTGCGGAAGGTCTGCCGGACGCTCCTGCACTCTCGAACGACTCCTATACACCCAACGACTCCGACTCTTTCACGGTAGATGCCGTGCGGTTCAGTGCTATCGACGATGGAACGATTGACGTGCTGAGTATTGATGTAGAGGGAGGGGAGTGGTACGTGATCCGACACATGGTAAGCAGACCACTGGTGATCTCAATAGAAACTGGTGTCAAACACTATACGAATCCATTCATGACCGAGATCTCTCGGTGGATGTCTGACCATGGATACCGTCCATGGTATAGAGATGGCTCAGACACTGTCTACACACGCATAGAGGGCCTTCTCACCTCGATGCGCGACAAGCTCAGTGTGCATCCGCTCACACAATTTCTCTTTTCGTAAATGAAGCTCACTAACGACGATCGTCGCGTCCTCTTGAAATACATGTTGATGGCACGAGAATTCGATAATGCCATGCTTCGGCTGTATCGACAAGGAAAGGCTTTTGGCGGCGTGTACTCGCAACTTGGCAACGAGGCCACGAGCGTGGGAAGCGCCTATGCGCTCGATACCAAACGCGATGTGCTTTTTCCCATGCATCGAAACATTGGATCGCATTTTGTATTTGGTCAAGACGTAGATACGCTCATGATTAATCACCTCGCACGCGAAGGGTCGCAAATGCGAGGCACCGACGGAACCGGACATTATGCAGATCCAGAAAAGCGCATCTACGGAAACGTCTCACATCTTGGTGCGATGATTCCCGTAGCTGCCGGCTTCTCAATGGCCGACCAGTTGCGTGGCATCACGACGGTCTCCATGACGTATATCGGAGATGGAGGGTCGCAAGTAGGCGAGGTGCACGAGGCACTGAACTTTGCTGCGGTACGAAAGCTGCCTCTTATCCTCATCGTCGAGAACAATCAGTATGCGTACTCGACACCAAACTCTTCCGAGTTTGCCTGCGAAAAACTCTCGGATCGTGCGTTGGGATACGGCATGGCGGGCGTTACGATAGATGGGACCGACGTGGAACTCGTCGCACAAACGTGTAGCGAAGCCGTCGAGAGGGCATTACGTGGGGATGGACCCACGATCGTGGAATGTGTGACGATGCGAATGCGAGGTCATGCGGAGCACGACGACTTCGCCTACGTTCCCAAAGAACTGCTCGAAGAGTGGAAGCTCAAAGATCCCGTAGAGAACTACATCAAGAAGATCGTTGCGAAGAAGATCATGTCGGCGTCCGACATCCAAGCCCTTCGTGACAAGACCTTATCCGACATGATTGCGTCAATCGATCGCACACTCGAAATCCCATACCCAGCAGCAGAAGAAGGTTTTAAGAACGTTTTCATTGAAGGTTGATCGTGGCAGTACTCACGTATCTCGAAGCGATTGCCGACGGTATCCGACACGAAATGCGTGCCGATGAACGCGTTTTTATGATCGGCGAAGACATTGGTGTCTATGGCGGCGCCTTCAAGCTCACGAAAGGCTTCCTGGATGAGTTTGGGAGCAATCGTGTAATCGATGCACCCATTTCAGAAGCAGCGATCGTGGGAGCTTCCATTGGCGCGGCTCTCAACGGAATGCGCCCTGTTGCAGAAATGCAGTTCATGGACTTCGTGACCAATGGCTTTAATCAGATTGTGACCGTTGCAGGCACGACGGCCTATCGGTGGGGCATTCCTGTCCCGATGGTTGTCCGAGGTCCGTCCGGTGGCGGCGTAGGCGCCAATCCATTCCATAGTCGCAACTCAGAGAATTGGTTCGTCCATGCTACAGGTATCAAAGTTGTGTGTCCGGCCTTTCCTGACGATGCCAAGGGTCTCATGATCTCTGCCATTCGTGACAACAATCCGGTGGTGTTCTATGAACACAAAGGACTGTATCGCAAGATCAAAGGCGAAGTACCGGAGGGTGAACATGTGGTTCCGTTTGGCAAGGTTCGCGTTGTACGTGAAGGCACGGATGTTTCCGTGATTTGCTACGGAAGTGCCGTTCACATGGCACTCGAGGCAGCGGACATGCTCGAAAAGAGTATGAGCCTAAGCGTGGAAGTGGTTGATATTCGTACACTTGTGCCGTTTGACGAAGAAGGAGTCTTACGTTCTGTTCGCAAAACGGGACGTGTTGTTGTGGTGCACGAGGCGTCGCTCACGGGAGGTTTTGGGGGCGAAATCGTTGCTCGGATTTCCGACAAGGCATTCACATTTCTCGATGCGCCGGTCAAGCGGGTGGCAGCGTTTGATTCACCGACGCCATTTGCGCCTACGCTTGAAAAAGCGGTTCTGCCAAACGCGGACAAAGTGGCAGAGGCGATACGAGAAGTCGCAGCCTTCTGACACGATTGTGGATAACCTTTCCACCGTGCCACCCATGACCTTCCGTAATTTTGAAGAAAAGCACGAAGCCCGACCATCATTTGGGGTTGTATGTCACGCGTATTGTTCCGAGTCTCCTATAGCATTCCAGACGGAAAGCGTCCAGAGTTTCTGGCAGCTGTCCAGAAGCTTCGCCAGTACTATTCCGGCAATGGAGTAGAGTATTCCGTTTTTGAATCCAAAAACAAGCACAATCACTTCCAAGAAGTGTATGTCTATTCATCTGTAGAAGCCTATGATCAGTCCGACGATCCGTCGACGATCACCGAGATTTCTGCTTCGATGGAAAAGATCTATGCACTAGCCCAAGACGTATCCTACGACGTCTCGAACGAACTGGAATAATCCTACGAAGAATTGCAATACGGCAAAGGAGCAGCAACGCCTGCTCCTTTTGTCGTTGTACAGGGTACGATGGCAAACGAACTTCTTCGAACGACCCTTCTTCTTCCAGTACGCCTGTGGCTACGTCGGCGTTCGGTTGAACTCCCCATTGATCTCCATTCAGTGCATCGCATTCTTGTGTTGCGCTATGATGCCATTGGCGACATGATCGTGACCACTGCTCTTTTCGCCGTGTTGAAACGACTGATGCCGAATGTGGTTATCGATGTTGTGGCCTCGCCGAAAAACGTCACGTTATTGGACGACGACGAACGTGTGAATCGTGCGATGGTCTACGACAGGAGTTTCAAATCAATGATGAACGTGCGATCCCAATGCCGAGATGTCAAGTACGATGTTGTTCTCTCGTTTGTGTTTAACAAGACCACGGAGTCCGGACTGGCAGCCGCTCTGTGGGGTGGCAGGTTGGCAACCGTCGTCAGTATTCTACACGAAGCCCGAGAACACCACTATTCCGCGTGGTTCAACGTGCAGGTTCCCATCGAGCGTAACACGATGACGATGGCCGCCATGCAGATCGAAGTGGCCAATGCGTTGTTTGGATGGTCGGTGGACGCCGTCCATGAGCCGATCGATCTTCGGATCTCCGATGAGCGCCGCACACGCGCTGCACACATCGTGCACAGACCAACCAACGCACTGCACATCATCATAAATCTCAGTGCCGGCAATTGGTACCGTCAGTGGTCCGAGCAGCGAAACGAAGAATTGATCAGACTACTTCGATCTACGTTTCCGAACGTGGTCTGCTCGCTTATGGCCGATCCTACTCGTACGGGCATGGCCACCATCATAGCGTCGAAGTTTGACAGTAACGTTCGTGCGATTCCTGGTATAGACGATCTACTTACCGTTGTTGCCGCAACGGGCGAGGCCGACGTTGTGATTTCTCCAGACACATCTATTGTACATGCAGCATCGAACATGGGAACGCCAGTAGTGGTGATGTACACGCAGAAAGCAACGTTCATTAACGAATGGATGCCACATGGCGTGCCGTATCGTGCCGTGTTGACGAACGAGCGAGAAGAACTCGAGGCAATCGAACCGCAGCGTGTTGTGGATGCCGTGCAAGACCTGTTACGATCGTTGGAACGATAGCATGCGTGTTCTGTATGATGCATCGGTGATGCTCGGACATAGCGGAATCGAGCAGTATTCGCGAGAACTCATTCGAGGGCTCTTGCGCCAGTTTCCGGAAGTAGATCCTGTTCTATTGTCGACGTTCCGTCGGCAGACCGACGTGGCTGCACTCTTTGACGGGCCACGGCTCCCAGAGGTTATCCCGTCTCTTCCGAATAAATTGATGCTAGGCGAACGCCTTCAGTGCATCACGCAGAGCCTCAAGGTGCGCGCGATGGCGCGCGCAAGTGCCACAACCGATCTTACCCACGTGTTGTCTCCCATGGACGATCCGCGTGCATTACAACGATTTGTTGTCACGATTCACGATCTGTTTCCGATCGACGACGCATTCTCCTACGATGGAGAATTGGAATCGATGTTCTCTCGCACTATTGGGTGGTATGTGCAGAAGTCGAGGCGCATCATCGTACAGTCCACGTATGTAGCAACAACGATTCTTGAACGTTTCCCAACCGTAGAAGACAAGATCCGAGTGATTCCGATAGCGGCGAGTAACCAGTTTCGACGTCTATCCGTGGATGAAGAATTGCTCGCATCGATGGATGTTCGTGTCGATCGGCGACCCGTGATCTTTGTAGGCCGCGTTGATGAGCGGAAGAATATTCCGATGATTCTCGAGGCTTATGCAAGAGTCTCTTCGTCTGTTCGCGAACAGCATCCATTGGTACTAGCGCTCTCTGGTACCACCACGGACATCGATGCATTCAAAGCAAACTATGCGCAGCAGATCCAGTTGGCATCGGCACAGATTCTTGTGGCCATTGCAACACCTGCTCTCGCCCAGCTCATGAACATTGCACAGTGCATGGTCTTCCCAAGCAAGGCAGAGGGATTCGGCCTACCCGTGTTGGAATCAATGCAATGCGGTTGCGCCGTAATCACATCGGACCGTTCATCACTTCCTGAGGTGGCAGCAGATGCTGCCATTCTCGTAGATCCAACATCGAGCGAGAGTATTGCCGCGGCAATTGAGGAACTTTGTACAAAGCCAACGGTACACGCATCCTACGTCGAGGCCGGCCTACGCCGCGCCGCGCAATTCACCTGGGATCGAACCGCAGAACGCACAGCAGAAGTCTATAGGGAGGCATGTGAAGGGTAGCAGGGAACAAGGATTGAAACGCATCGAGATCGGGATTCGAGGGTGGCTCAATGGCCATCTTCATCGGTCGCAAGAGCCCGTACGTATCGAACGGCCATCACAAACATTTGCACTACACGATCGACCTCGGATCCTCTTTCTTCGTCAGGACCGTATTGGCGACGTGCTAGTATCGATCCCTGTGATCAAGGCCATCCATGCCGCCTTGCCCCTTGCAGAGATCGACATTGTCCTTGGTAGCAACAACATGGCTGTGCAGCATGCATGCACTCCGTTTGTACGAAAGGTATTGCAGTATCGAAAATCCATATGGAGTGTGCTGAGCCTGATTCGCACCATCCGAAAACGCAACTACGATGTGGTGATCGATCTGATGGACAACGCGTCTACAACGTCGTCGCTCCTCGTTAGCTGGAGTGGTTCTCGATACGCATTGGGCATTGATAAGGAAAACCGATCTGTGTACACGCATGTGGTACCGCTGCGTTCGCGTGCAGATGTGCATATCGTTGAGCGACTGTCGATGTTGTTGTTACCATTTGGCATCGATCCGCAGTCAACGTCACTCGATCTCACGTATGACGTGAGCGACGCCGAGCGTTCTGCCGCCATGACCTTCATCGCACCTCCATCGGAACATCCAGGTCACTTATATGTTGGCGTCAACATCAGTGGTAGCGATGACACTCGGATGTACGATGCAACGAAGTTGACGGAGGTGTTGCGTGAGATTCACGAGGAGTTCGAAGACGTTCGCATGTTCATCTTTAGCGCGCCGCAACATGCAGCAATGCGCGATCAGATTGCGGCGGCGATCAAGGCGGATTCGGTTCCTTCGGCAGCCTCCTTCCACGACTTTGCATGTCGGCTTTCCTGTATGGACGCAATCCTTACCGTAGACACGTCCGTAGTCCATCTCGCCGCTGCGTGGAAAACACCAAGCGTGGTTCTCTTCGTACACGACTCTCCGGCACTCATGCCGTGGATGCCGTATGCAGCGCCATGTTGGCCTGTCGAAACCACCACCACTTCTTTGAACAATATCCCAACGCACGATGTGGTCGAGGCAATGCGGTCAATGCTTCGTACATTTAGTGCATGACCAAAAGCACCACTATGTTGTTTGAACAGCGAACGCACACTTGCGGAGAACTTCGTCCTGAACACGATGGAGCCTCCGTCGTTATCAACGGTTGGATTAATGCCCGCCGAGATTTTGGTGGCCTAATCTTTCTTGATATCCGAGATCGGTATGGCATCATGCAGGCCGTCATCCTTCCGGATGAACGTCCGGACGTAGCGGAGCGCGCGAAGGAACTCCGCAGCGAGTGGGTGTTGTGGATTCGTGGCACGGTACGCATGCGTTCGAATCCAAATCCGAAGATCCCCACCGGTCTTGTCGAGATACTTGTTGACGACTTTGGGGTGATTAATGAAGCTATTCTTACCCCGTTCGAGATCGTAGACGATCTGCAAACGAATGAAGAGTTGCGCTTGAAGTATCGGTTCCTCGATTTGCGCAGACCCGCACTCCAAAAGAATTTTCTGATTCGCAATCAACTCTACCAGATCACGCATGCGTTTTTTGCAGAACAGCAGTTTGTAGAGATCGAAACACCAGTACTCACGAAGAGCACGCCGGAAGGTGCACGCGACTTCCTTGTGCCGAGCAGAAACAACAAGGGGCAGTTTTATGCACTTCCACAGTCACCACAACTGTTTAAGCAATTGCTGATGGTGAGTGGATTCGATCGGTACATGCAGATTGTGAAGTGTTTCCGTGACGAAGATCTGCGCGCCGATCGACAACCAGAATTCACACAGATCGACGTAGAAATGTCGTTCATTCAACAGCAAGACATTCTCACGCTCACCGAACGCTTCGTTGCGCGCGTGTGGCACGAGATCCTTGGAATGAGCATAGATGCAACGTTCCGCCGCATGACGTTTCAAGAAGCCATGGAAACGTACGGTTCCGATAAGCCGGATATTCGCTACGACCTAAAGATCGCGACGATCTCAGACCTGGCAGCATCGAGTGCGTTTGCGGTGTTCAAGGACGCGGTTGACGCCGGAGGTGTTTGTGCAGTTCTGAATGCCAAGGGTTGCGGAACGTTCTCTCGCAAGCAAATCGATGAACTCACAGAGCACGCCAAAAAGTATGGTGCCAAGGGGCTACCGTGGTTAAAGGTGAATGGTGGCGAGGTGACAGGGTCGTTCTTGAAAATGCTCTCTGATGAAGAACGTGCATCGATACTTAAAGCGAGTGGAGCGCAAGATGGTGACCTGCTCTTCTTTGCTGCCGGTGAGTATGAGCGTAGTTACATTGTTCTTGGAGCATTGCGAAGCGAGATTGCCCGACGCACCGGAATTCTCGAGTCATTGCAAGGAACGTATTCCTTCCATTGGGTAACCGAGTTTCCGTTGCTCGAGTATTCGGAAGAAGAGTCTCGCTACATCGCACGTCATCATCCGTTTACGGCTCCGCTCACAGAAGACGTCCCACTCCTTTCCTCAAATCCGCACGGAGCACGCGCCTTGGCGCATGATCTTGTGATCAATGGCTATGAGGCAGCGGGTGGTAGCATTCGTATTCACAAGATGGATGTGCAGCAGACTATGTTCGACTTGCTGGGATTCACGCGTGAAGATGCGGATGCGAAATTCGGTTTCCTTTTGAACGCGCTTACCTATGGCGCTCCGCCCCATGGTGGCATTGCATTCGGATTCGATCGATTGGTGATGCTCCTAGCGGGTACCGATAATATCAGAGATGTGATTGCATTTCCGAAAACGACAAGCGGACTCTCACTGATGGATGGATGTCCTACCCCGGTTGGGAACCATCAACTTGTCGACCTCGGCATTCAAACGATTCGTGCGCAGGAATAACACGATGCAACGCAGAACATTTTTGGCACTTCTTGCCACACCGCTTCTACTACCGCTTGCAGAACCATTGCTTGCGCAGAACGTTCGGTCCAGCAGAAAGCGCAACACCGATAAGCAAGCAACGTCGCGATACATCTTCTCCCAAGCCATGCGGCAGGCACGTACCGACGGATGGCATAAGCTTTCGATAGGTCAGGCCATGGGTCAGATTGGTCTGCTCTTCGTGGGGACGCCGTACGTGGGTGGAACCCTGGAAGCCGATGGAGCCGAGCAGTGCAGGATAGACCTCACGGGGCTCGACTGCGTCACCTTCTTCGAGAATACGCTCGACATGGCGCGTATCGTCAAGCACAACAAGTATGCTTTCGAAGATCTGCAGCGCGAAGTGCTGCGCACACGGTATCGTGGCGGAGTTCTTACCGACTACGCTTCACGACTGCACTACACGTCCGAATGGATATCCGACAACGTCACAAAGGGCGTCGTGCAGGATGTCACGAGGGAACTCGGAGGTGTGATATTCGTGAATACGGTGAACTTCATGAGCACACATCCTCAGTACTATGCTCCTCTCAAAGAGGACGTACACATGCAGGCAACCATCGCTGGAATCGAAGAGCGTATCAATGCATCAACCCGCTATTATATTCCGAAGGATAGAATCATTCTCATCGAGTCCATGCTGCAGACGGGCGATATTGTGGCCATCGCAACGTCGAAAGAAGGTCTTGATTATGCCCACACTGGAATGATCTACAAAGACGATGCCGGCGTCGCACGTCTCTTCCATGCATCTTCGCAAAAGCGGAAAGTGGTGATGGACGTGTCGGTAAGCGAGTATGTGAATAGCGTGAAGTCGCATACGGGAATCACCGTAGCGCGACCCGTGGACTTCTCTTAGAACTTCACGACAATCTTTTCACGTGTTTCAAACGTGAGCGTACCTTTGGGTAAGGATTTCATCGCCTTTTGCAATCCTGCTGGGTCTCCCGGATGCGTGCCCTGCATCTTCTTGAAGAGCTTCGGATTCTTTCTCCAAACCTTCATGAGATTGTCGAAGTCTACGTCCATGATCGTAATCGTAGAACCCGTTACAGACTGTGCGTTGGTCGATAGCAATGGGGGATCTACAGATACGGAGAGAGCGATACGAAGCCCGCCCATAAACGTCTGCATCATGTCGATTGCCATATTGATTTCCTCTTTCGTTTGAGGCTTTGATTTTTCAACAGGCTGTGTGCTTTTGGGAGCCGGTGGATTTGTGATCTCGAGAAGTCCACTGCTATAGGAAAAACGCATCGGTTCATCGGACGGTTGCTCTTCTTGCGTTGTCATGCCCGCCATGGCCTCACCGCCAACCATTTTCATCGTGCGATTTCTACGTAGTGCCAAGTCGTTGATGGACGGAATGTTGTATTCCGTTACCCAACCCGTAGGGTTTGACTCGTTTATGATCCTTGTGCTTCGAACGGTAACGTTCGGACCAAGATCTGCGGCATTCTTCAGTGCCATACTATCGAGTTTCTTTTGGAAGATAACAAGTGAGTCTGCGCTCGGCGGACCGGACTCTCGAATCGATTCCATAAGATAGATGGAGTCACGCAACACAGCACTTCCATCTCGTTTCACATGAAGATTCGAAAACGTTTTCAAACAACCACTCACCGATGTGGCAAGAAGTACGAGTACGAATATTCTGAGGATCATGATTGGGGCCTTGTGCGTGAGTAGTCGCAAGCTTCGCTCGTTGCTAGGGGAACAAGCTTGTTGTGAGTCCGTGTTCCAATGACCGAAAAATACGCTCTTCACACATCATTGCATCTACTGTCGTTCCACCCTCTTCTGAAAGCGTCGTGCTTTGTTCTTGCATCCGCTGGCGAAGCCCCGAGCGCTGCTCGTCTGTGCCCACAATAACGTCGGCCAATTGCTCGTGACCAGGTCCGCAAAGAATACTACCGTGTTGCAACACAATCCCGTCAACGACGCGTTGAGCGCTACCAACCACCTTGCGTCCGTGTGCCATGATTTCGGTTCGTGCGCTGCTCGTAAAGCACGACACTGCGGATGCTCCTGCCGTCGCGTAATGATGTTGCAGATCGGTGGGGGTGCGTTCGAAAGAGAGCTGCGGAACGAGAGTTTGGAGGGAGGCAAGGAGTAACGTGTGGATGCGCTCGTACACGATGTGCGCCGTTCGCTCTGCTGAGAGCGGTACGATAACGCAATACGTGAGTTCGTTGGCATGAAGAACGGCGCGACCTCCCGTTGGGCGATGGACAACGTCCCAACCGCGTTCTGCTAATGCCCGAAGATTGATTACGTCAAGATGTTGATGTTTTCCAAGCGACACGCACCAGGGCTTCCACGTATAGGTGCGAAAGGCAACGTCGTAGTCGCCGGAGCGCACGGCATCAAGCAGTTCCAGGTCTCGCGCCATGTTTTCTGCGCCACTCAGATCACGTCCGTGTTCCAAGAGCACTTGCATCAGATAGTAACGCTCACCTTCAGAAACTTGAGCTTGCCCGCTCGAATAACTCGCGGTGTTGAGAGGTCTACCGTGTCTGCCACGTCTGCAACCTTTGTCCCGTCGATCTTTACCCCGCCGCCTTGTATAAGCCTTCTGGCCTCACCCTTCGAGGTAACAAGTGCTGTTGCGACGAGAACGTCTACAACAAGCATCACAGGAACAGCAGACGCTATGGAAACTTCGGGGATCTCGTCTGGTAGGTCCTTGTTCACAAAGATGCGTTCAAACTCAGCGAAGGCGCCATCGGCAGCATCTTGACCATGATAGCGTGCAACGATGCGCTTTGCAAGATCCACTTTTGCTTGACGTGGATGTAGGCTGCCGTCGGCCAGGCCGTTCTGCACGGCAGATACTTCGGTAGGAACAGCATACGCAGCGTATTGAAGGTAACGTGCAATCATGGCGTCGGGCACAGACATGGTTTTGCCGAACATGTCCTTGGGGGATTCCGTAAGGCCGATGTAATTGCCGAGTGACTTACTCATCTTTTCTACGCCGTCGGTGCCTTCTAGAATTGGCATGGTGAGGATGCACTGCGGTTCCATGTGATAGGCGCGCATGATCTCACGTCCGACAAGGAGGTTGAACTTTTGATCTGTACCGCCAAGCTCAATGTCGCTCTTGATCGCAACACTATCGTACGCTTGCGATAGCGGATACAGAAACTCATGCACACTGATTGGTTCGCCGCCACGATAACGCTTTGTGAAATCGTCGCGCTCTAGCAATTGTGCAACCGTGTACTTTGCCGATAGGGCAATCACTTCTTGGAACGACAATGCGTTCAACCATTCACTGTTGTAGCGAACGGTAGTCTTGGACATATCGAGAATGCGCGAGGCTTGGTCTACATACGTGCTGCCATTCTCACGCGTCTCTTCCAACGTGAGAGCAGGTCGTGTTTTCGACTTGCCTGTTGGATCTCCGATCATGGCCGTGAAATCTCCAACGATCAGCACAACAGTATGCCCGAGGTCTTGGAATTGACGGAGCTTATTGAGAACGACGGCATGACCGAGATGTATATCTGGTCGAGAAGGATCGAGTCCAAGTTTTGCAACAAGGGGCGTGCCCTTTGCATAACTACGCTCGAGTTTCTTCACAAGATCGTCCTCCGGAAGAAGGTCGACCGTGTTGTGTTTGATCACATCGAGTTGTTCTGGTACAGAGGGAAACGTCTTCATGCTGTTCTGTGGTTAGTCGTTGTCGTTTCTTCGGCTGGCACGATCCATGTCACGCTCTTTGGTAGCTACTCGCTTGTCGTACAGCTTCTTGCCTCGAACAAGACCAAGCTCTACTTTGATATACGCACCCGAAAAATACACGGAGAGAGGTACAACCGTCAGGCCCTTTTCTTCGATACCGGTACGAAGCTTGGTGAGTTCGTGCTCGTGAAGTAGAAGGCGTCGGTGACGCATGGGTTCGTGGTTTTCGCGGTTGCCAAAGTCATACGGATTGATGTGCATCTGCATCAGCATGAGCACATTCGAATGCTTGGAGGGAAAGATAGCGTAGGCGTCAAGGAGGGAAACCTTGCCAGCGCGAAGTGATTTCACTTCTGTGCCTACCAGCTCAATGCCGGCTTCGAATCGTTGAAGCACTTCAAAATCATGAAATGCACGACGGTTCGTAATGATGGTCCGTATGGTGCGTTCGCCGGTGGCTGACATGAGCGCAAATAAAAAATGGGACGCGAGCGCCCCATTGGTGTTGATGCGGAGGGAGAGGGATTCGAACCCTCGATAGCGGCCTTAACCACTATGTCGGTTTAGCAAACCGGTGCCTTCAGCCACTCGGCCATCCCTCCGACTTCGGAGACTTCGAATATAAGGAAGAATGGCGAAAAGGCCGAGATGGCATCGATTATTTAGTGCTCGATCGAGTCGTGCTCTACGTCACACTCGATGAGGCCGTCGTCTACGTGTAGTGCTACTGGACCATAGACGCCGTTCACAGTTACGTTGCCGCTTGCAGAAAACAGTTCGATAACGGCCGATGCGGGCACGTGAAGGACGTACATGCTCTTCGTTGCCTTCTTCGTGATGGCAGCATGGCCGATCTTGGCGTGAACGAGGACAGTGTTGCCTTGCTGACCAAACGAGACGTTGAGATCTGGCGAGGTGACGTCGCCCGTAAGCGAAACCTTGTCGTATGGCCATGATTCTATGCGGACGTTGCCAGCATCCACGTCTACGAGGATGTGCGGTGCGTACTCCACAATGGCAGTTTGCAGTGGTAGATGCAAGGGGACGTTGACGGACGTGTTGAGAAGGAAGGAAAGTGCGAGGCTAAGAATGGCAGTCATGATGTTCTCCGTTGGATAAGTCTGAACGGTGCATGTGTACGCCAAAGAACAGACCGTGTTTCACAGGACACGCAATTCGTATGTTTGACGCTCCATGAGTACTACACAAACACCGCTGATGCGGCAATACACGCAGATCAAGAGTAAGTATCCCGATACGGTCTTGCTCTTCCGACTCGGAGACTTTTACGAAACGTTTGGTGACGATGCTGTGACCACGGCGAAGGCCTGTGGCATTACACTCACCAAGCGAAACAACGGCTCCGCAGGTGAGATCCCTCTTGCGGGCTTCCCACATCATCAACTCGATACGTACTTGCCCAAATTGGTTCGTGCCGGACATCGTGTTGCAGTCTGTGAACAGCTAGAAGATCCGAAGCAAGCAAAGGGCATCGTCCGCAGAGATGTTGTAGAAGTTGTTACACCCGGAGTGGTGCTGTACGATAAGCTTCTCGAAAACAACGTGCACACGTTCGTTGCCTGTGTATGCGCTCCGAACGGGAAACGTACGGTAGCTGGACTTGCTTATGCCGATGTGAGCACTGGTACGTTTGCCGCTGGCGATGTGGCCGACGCCAAGATCGTTGCGCTGCTTGAATCGCTGCAGCCCGCAGAGCTCGTCGTGAATAAGGACGATCGCCTTTGGTGGGAGCCGATTGTTGCACAACTCTCCGTAAAGCCCTCGCTCACACGACTAGAGTCGTGGCACTTCGAGAACGACTTCACGCAAACCACCCTCCTTCGACACTTCGATACCGTCACGCTGAAAGGATTCGGCGCCGAATCCCTCGGCTGCGGCTCACTTGCCGCGGGCGCATTGCTGTACTACGTTGGTGAAACATCCAAGAGTTCACTCGCACAGATCACTGGTATGAGCGTGATCCAGAGCGATGGCTATATGCTACTGGATGCGGCTACGCGGAGAAACCTCGAAATCCATGGTAATGGTACGGAGGAAGGGCGGCAAGGAGCACTCGTTAACATCATCGGTGCAACGGTCACTGCAATGGGCGGAAGGTTGTTGCGATGGTGGCTTCAAGCACCACTCACGGAATTGATACAAATCCGCGCACGTCACGCCGTCGTTCGCGCACTTGTGCATGATACTTCTCGACTCGACATCCTTCGCACGGAGCTACGGCGTATCGGAGATCTCGAGCGGATCATGACCAAAATCGTCACGAACCGCGCAACGCCACGCGATCTTGTGGGTCTACGTTCGTCGTTACAGCAACTTCCTCTTATCATCGCGCTTTGTCGTGAGAGTGATTCAGATTTTGTGAGAGCATGCGGCGTCGACATCGACGAGCACGCCGACGTAGCATCTCTCTTGGACCGTTCGCTCGTAGACGATCCATCGATTCATGTTGGAAGTGGCGCGATTTTTAAAGACGGATTCGACGTCGACATTGATACCGCGCGGGATGCACTCGTGAATGGAAAGTCGTGGATTGCCAAATATCAAGAAGCGGAACGCGCTTCTACCGGAATCGGAACGCTGAAGGTTGGCTCTACGGGCGTCTTCGGGTACTACATCGAGATCAGCAATACGCATAAATCTCGCGTTCCAGAGAAGTACGACCGCCGACAAACACTTGCCAATGCAGAACGCTATACAACTCCAGAACTACGCAACCTTGAGCAAACGCTTTTGCATGCAGAAGAGCACATGACGGCTCGTGAATCCGCGTTACTTGATGCGATAAAGCAAACAGTATCCCAGGCAACGCAATCGATACAGCGAACAGCGCAGGCGATTGCACGACTTGACGTCCTTGCCACCTTTGCCGCCGTTGCCATCGAAAACTCGTATTGTGAACCGGAGATGCATGAAGGGACGGAACTCGACATCGTGGATGCTCGACATCCCGTGATTGAGAAGTTGTTGCCACAAGGCACGTCCTACGTTGCGAATTCCGTGCACATGGATACCGTGAAATCGCAGATCTCTATCATCACCGGACCCAACATGTCTGGGAAGAGCTCCTACTTGCGACAAGTGGGGCTCATCACGTATCTAGCTCATATCGGCTGCTTTGTGCCCGCGAGCTCCGCCAGAATCGGGCGTACGGATAGAATCTTCACGCGTGTAGGAGCACAAGACAACATTTCTGCAGGAGAGAGTACCTTCTTAGTAGAAATGCAAGAGAGTGCCAACATTCTGAACAATGCCACGAAGCATTCACTCATTCTCTTGGATGAAGTTGGACGTGGTACGGCAACGTTCGATGGTATCTCGATTGCATGGGCAATGGCAGAATATCTTCATGAAGTGATTGGCGCCAAAACGCTGTTTGCAACACACTATCATGAACTCACGGCGTTGGCCGATCGATATGAGCGAATTCAGCAAGTGCAAGTGGAGGTACGCGAAGTTGGTGACTCAATCGTCTTCACGCATCGCGTCGTACCCGGTCATTCAGATCATTCCTTTGGCATTCACGTTGCCCGCATGGCAGGCCTGCCTCCAGCGGTGATCACGTCGGCAAAGGCCATTCTTCGTCAGCTTGAATCAGGCGACCATCGTCCGCAGATCGAAGTTGCTGCGCAGATGTCGTTGTTTGAACTACGCGATGACGGGGTTCGGGAACGGATACGATCGCTCGATATACAATCCATGACGCCATTGCAGGCTTTGCAGCTGTTGGCGGAACTGAAAGGATCGCTCGATGAGTGACGTGAAGAAAATGTGGCAAGACCGCGATAGAGTTGTCCGCGCGATAACGCAAGACGGATTCTTTCGAGCAACAGCAATCAAAAGCACCAATCTCGTACGCATGGCACAAGAGATGCATAGCCTCGAACCTTTACGTGCGATCATACTTGGACGTGCGCTTACAGGTGCTGCCCTGTTAGCATCGTTCCTCAAAGGAGAGGAACGCGTGGTTGTGCATCTCGATGGCAATGGGCCCATCTCGTCTGTATATGCAGAAGCATTGCAGCTTGGCGAAGTGCGCGGCTATGCCAATTTGAATGCAACGCCCGACCCAGAAGCGACGTCACCACTTGGAGAGGGGATTGTGAAAGTCTCCAAGGTGCTGTATGAGAAGTTCGAACCAGTAACGGGCATCGTGGAGATGCGACGTGGCGACGTAACAACCGATCTCAGTCATTACCTCACGCAATCAGAGCAGATCCCATCAGCCTTCATCATTGATGTTGCATTCGATGAACACGACGTAGTGCGACAAGCCGCGGGCTTACTCGTGCAGGCTATGCCAGGTGCCAGACCAGAAGACATTTTCAAAGTGTACGATCTTGTAGACTATTTGGGAAGTCTCTCTGAATTCATCGATGGCGGATTCACACCAGAGGAAATACTGCGACAAGTGTTGCCGGGAGAGATTGATATCACGTCGCAAACACCGGTAGACTTCTTCTGCAGGTGTTCGATGGATCGATTCAAAGGCATGCTCATGACGCTTGGCCTTGATGAGGTGAATGCGATGCAGGAAGAGAAGCAGAATGAATTGGTTTGTCAGTACTGTAGCAAACGCTACCACTTGACGGATGCCGACTTCGAAGAACTACGATCGAAGTTATTGATCACTCGCAACTAAGAGACGCAATGCACGCAACGTGCACAATGTCGTCTACACTGCATCCGCGAGAAAGATCGCAATACGGCTTTGCTAATCCTTGCACGATGGGTCCCAGTGCGGTTGCTCCGCCAAGTCGCTCACACAACTTGTACGCAATGTTCCCCGCATTGAGATCTGGGAATATCAGAATGGTTGCTTCTCCTCCAACGGGCGACCCCGGTGCTTTTGCATGGGAGATAGCAGGAACGAGTGCTGCATCGCCTTGCAATTCACCGTCGGAGTCGACGTCCGGAAACCGCTCGCTAAACATTGCGGCACCTTCTCGGATTGGATCGAGGAGCGGATGTTCCGCAGAGCCCTTTGTGCTAAACGACAAGAAGGCAACGCGTGGTTCTGTCCCCATAACGGCGCGATAACTCTGGACGGTTGACGTAGCGATGTCACAGAGCTGAGACGCTGTAGGTGCAGGAACGACGCCACAGTCTGCAAACAGCAATGTTTGATCTGGCCACGACATCAAAAAATAGCTGCTGACGGTTGATACCGAAGGACTCACACCGATGGTCGTGATCCCAGCG
>JBBRES010000013.1:0-22015 GCA_038202665.1 Kapaibacterium sp. (SeqCode)
TGCTTGACATAGCGTATCCAGTATTCATACAATCCGTATACCAGCCCGGAGGCAACTCTTACTCGCGCTCGATGAGGATTATTCACACATCGCTACCTGTGGGGCGTCACGTTCTACAGACAGATACGGTAATCAACAACGAACAGTATAGGGCCTTTGACGTGATTCGAGTAGACGGCGGTACAGCAGATCTGCTTACTGCTATGCATGACCATGTAGCACAGACAATTCCAAAGAAAAGGATGCTCGGAACATCTCTCTTCGCATTCGATACCGCGGAAATCAAACGAATCGGCATTGGTACGCTGCACAATATTCTGTCAGAGGATTGAATATGCGTTTCGTTGTTGCAGTCATTATCACCTTGACGTCTTTCATTGAATCACAATCATGTGGAACGCAATACTCGAGAGCCGATATGCAGTTGCTTCTTACATCTGGAAGTGTTCGTGAATTAGAAGATCTCCGCACTTGGTTCTTTACTTGGAACCGCGAACGTACCGTTACCTCCTTCGACCCGTCAGGAATTGATGCCGCAAACAATGTTGATGACTGGATGCACGTGCTGGGTGCAACTGTGAAGCGTACTGATGTTGAAACAATACTCTACAAAACGAGTCCCGAGGCATTCTTCACATCGATGTATGGTACATCAAGTGCCTTTAGATTCCCACATAATACCTTCATTTCATTCTTGGTAAAGCCAGAAAACAGTCATGTGCTGAAGTACATCATGTTGGCGAAGGAAATGGAGCGACTAGAATTGAGTGCTACATGGGTCTACAATAGAGAGCAACACTACACAACTGTTCGTGAATTGTTGGAGAAGGGTCTGGAGCAACACATGGCTACGTGGTTGCGGCAACGGTATATCTATCAGTGGCTACGAACGTACCCACCGGTCCAACAAGTAGTGCAAGTACTCGATCGAGAAATCGGTCATACAGTAGCTTCGTCAACCATTCATCGGTGGATACTTCTTCCGTACGCTCTTGCATTAAATGGCATGCAGCGTCCTATTGATGCGAATCTTGCACTATGTGAGGTGTTTGATCGCTGTCCTTCGAAGCGACGACGTGTGTTGCAATTGCTGAACACGGATAGTAGCACGTTGGCAAAGACCTTCAAGCGGACGTCAAAGCGCGAGCGAATTGCCTTGCTTACCATGATGGCGATGCGAGATCCCGCCTACAGATTGAACGCTGTGCGTCAGGTCTATCAATTGGATTACACATCTCGATATTGGCTGTTTCTAGCAACGCGAGAGCTCAACAAGCTTGAAGACCACTTGAGTGGTTGGGCAGAAGATGATAAGCGCACATTGAATCTACGGGACGTACGCGCACTTGAATCGTTCTTGACTTCTACGATGCCTACTGGTAGCGCTGAATGGGACTGTTACGTAGGACTCATGCTGGCGCAGTGTGCTACGCTACGTCACGACCACGACGAGGCAATACGGCGATTAACATCCATCAAGCACAGACCCACTTTGGCTCTCGAACATCAATACTCCACGATGCTCGCATTCCATTACATTGCAACTGATAGCATCCATGATCAGAGAGATGCGGAACGACTGGCCACTTTGTTGGTCGCATTGAATCGCGAACCGGAACTATCAACGGACACGACGTCGAAGTGGGTTGTGTCATCCCTTGCCCAACTCGCTTCATCCGCATATGCTAGGCGCGGAAGTATTGCATTGGCTGCTCTGTATAGCACCTTCGGTCCAACAGGCGAATGGATCGACACATGGGAGCCCGTGATGACGTCTGCGATTCTCAAAGAAGTGCTTTCAATTCTACATGGCACAAAACTTCCAACAGTTGCGGCTCTCTTGAGCACTGGAACGCCTCCTTCGATTGCAAGTGTTCACGAATTGTTGTCTCGGGCATATTCTGCTGAAGGGCGTTTTGCAGAAGCTGCTGCATCTGCGAGAGTATTGGAGGAACAAGGCATTGACGGTTACGAATTCGTATCGGATGTAAACAACCTTGATCCATTCTATCCGCGTTGGGTAGGTTACCGGCGAAGGATTATGAAACGATGGAAGGCATCTGTGCTGTATGATAGCCTTGCCACTCTAGAACGTTTCGCAAAGAACAAACAAACATCTTGCAGAAGGTTGTTAGACCGGGCTCACGCGTTGTATAGCATTACGTGCTTCGGAAGCTCATGGTACTTGTCAAGGATGCGTTTGAGCGATGATTCGTATCCGCAGATAGCTGTACCATTCTGGCCCTCACTTTTCTACAGCTCTCTCCCTTCCATGTCTGTGATGACGGCGTACAGTGGGTCAAACAACGACTACTTCTTGTTAGAACGAGCAGACAAGGCCTATCAAAAGGCGAGAGATGCTGCCCAAACAATTGAAGAGCGCAGTGAAGCTGAATTCATGCTCGCACTATGCGAAGAAAACCGCAGTTTCTTTCGAAGTAGCGCAGATACACATTCGTCATGGCTGAAACCAGTCAAGAACGGCGAACACCAGGCTTTTGTGAAGTACTATCGGCGTTACAACAACACGAGTTTCGCCAAACGGAGTTTTTGTCCGCTCCTCAAGGCATACACGCATTGGGACTACGCAGTTAGATAGCAGGCGGCCTATTCGTCCGATGTATTTACCATTGCTCCCAGCAGAACGTGCGCTCCCTTTGTGACGATGTCAAGAGAGCGAAGATCTTCTGCAGATAGAACTTCGGTCCAGCCGGAGGTAGTTGGGCCAACGTCTACGGGGATTCGGCGGTAGGAGTTTGTGGTCGTGCGCATGAAAATGTAGTGCTTGTCTTGATAAAGAACTACCGCAGATTCCAGAACACAGAGTCCCTTGTGTGCGTCCACGGTGATAGATGCCGTGAGAGATGTGCCGGGGATGAGCGAGGGGTCTGTTGCGTCGAAGTGACCGTGAACGGTAACCGTGCGATCGGCGTCAACTTCCTTGCCAACAAGATGAATGTGTCCCTGATAGACCTTTGATGGATTGTCGCTGAGCGTGGCCGTGAGTTGCTGATCTGCATGCACGTGCATCACATCTTTTTCGAACACACGCATCTCGATGTGCATGTGCTCCGTGTCCATAATGTCGATCATCACCGTGTTGGGTGCAACGTGCTGACCGTTGTTGATGTTCATGGCTGATACGTATCCCGAAATAGGGGAACGAATCTGCACCGTACGAGAAATGGTAGACTCTTTGAGCGTTGATGCATTGATGCCAACGAGTGCGAGTTTCTCGCGTAACGCAACGAGTTCCACGCGTGCATTCTTGACATCGGCTGTTGCGCGCTCGAATGTTTTGGCCGCGCTAACATTATTCGATGCCAGTATCTCTTGCCGCTTGAACTCTGCTTCGAGTACATCAAGCGAGTTTCGCGTTTGCATGTAGTTCTGCTGGAGCGTCACGAATTCTACATTGTCGATCGAGCCAATCACGTCGCCCTTATGCACGTGGTCTCCCGGCAGGACAGACACGGAACGAATCGTACCACCAAAGGGAGCGGTGATCGAGCTATGAAACTGCGGTGGGACATGAAGCATGCCCTGCACGCGAAGGGCCGAGGTGAGGTCGCGGATCTCTGCGCGACCTGTCTCGATCTTGGCCGAAGCGGCCTGTGCCGCGGTGATCGTCACGTTCCTGTCGCTAGTCGACGTCGTCTTTTCAGCGGCAGGTGCCTCTTGTTTCGGCGAGCACGAAGCAAGTATGAGGAAGGCGGCAAGGAGGAGAGTGGTGTTGATGATGTTCATGAGATTAATTGACGAGAGTTTGAAGTTCAATCACAACAAGGTTGTACCGATAGATGGCGTCGATGGCATTCTGACGCACAGAGAGAGAACGAAGTAATGCAAACTGATGCTCCATATAGCCGATCTCTCCAGCCTGATAGGCACGCAACGATTGTTGTGCGAGAAGAGCGATGTCTGGCAACGCACGGTTGAGATAGAACTGCGTCATCTCGAAGAGTGAAACAACTTCTGCACGTCGTTGTTGGATGCGTTCCTTGAGTGACCACGTTTCGACGCTTTGTTGTTCACGTACGAATTGGCGTTGCAGATCTGCCTGTTGCGACCTCGCCGCAACAGGACCAAACCAGAGCGGTACCTGCAGACCTACCGTGAATCCCTGAAAGCGAGCGCCAGAGCCATAGAACTGGTCTACGCCGTTGATGTTCTGAACGCCGATGAGCGATTGATTGAAGTATCCAAGAGAGATGTCTGGCCAATACCGCGACGTCTCAACACTCTTTGCTTCTTCTGCTACCTGCACTTGTCTCTCTAACATGCCAATGATGGGTGCCGCAAGTGTTGTGTCGAGAGGAGGGGCAAATGGCGAGAGTGTTGAATCGGTCGTTGTTACCGATGAGTCCGACGTGATGAGCAATCGAAGATCGTTGCACGCACTACGAATGTCTTGTTCGAGCTGCTTGCCCTGCATGCGCACTTCCGCGTGCTGCGTTTCTGTAGATACACGAGCCATCATGGGCACATCGCCAACACGCTCGCGAAGCTGCGCAACCGATGCAGACGAATCCAACAGTGCCTCTTGTTCAGCAAGGATGCTTCTGTGCGCCCGAAGCATCACGACTCGCTCATACGCGCGCTCTACGTCTGCACGGATCTGACGTTCCGTGAGTACACTTTGCGCTCGCGCCTCGTCTGTGCGTGCCGTTGCAAGCGCATGCTGCGACGTAAGTACGGTTGGGAACGGTATGGTCTGTCCGATTGTGAAGTTGTTATCGTACATCACTGAGTTGTACTGTCCGCCCATGTACTGCACCGTGGTTTTACCAAGATCAACAGCAGCGCCTTGGAGCGCATCAAGTTGAGCAACTGAAGAACGCGAGAGACGAATGGTTCTATTCATCTGCATCGCTCGTTGCACTGCTTCTCCTCTGGTGACAACCTGCTGTGCCTGCGACGGCATACCACCAAAGAAGATCAAGAGAATGACGAAGGCAACGGCGCGGGCCTTGTCCAAACGCTTCTTTTGAAGGTGTTCCACGAAGTAGTAGAGAATGGGGAGAACGATAAGCGTGAGGAGTGTAGCCGTAATCAAGCCGCCGATGACGACGGTTGCAAGGGGACGTTGGACTTCGGCTCCGTCGCCTGTCGACAATGCCATGGGCAGAAATCCGAGCGACGCCACCATGGCCGTCATGACTACCGGACGGAGTCGTGCTGTTGTGCCCATAAAAATGATGCGATGAATATTTGTCATTCCTTCCGCGCGGTAGGTATTGAACTGACCTATCAGCACGATGCCGTTCAGCACCGCTACTCCGAATAGCGCGATAAAGCCAATGCCCGCAGAGATCGAAAATGGCATGCCGCGAACGTAGAGCGCAACAATTCCACCAATTGCCGAGAGCGGAATAGCGGTAAAGATGAGGGCGCTTTGTGTGAGACTTCGGAACGTGATGTACAGCAAGAAGAAGATGAGCAAAAGAGCGGCGGGGAGCGCAATCAATAGGCGGTCTTTCGCAGCGTTCAAATTCTCGAACTGTCCGCCGTACGTGGTGTAGTATCCCGATGGCAGTTGCACGCGTGCTTCCACTTTCCCTTTGATCTCATCCACGATGCTTTGCACATCACGTCCCCGCACGTTAAAGCCAACAGTGATGCGCCGTTTTGTGTCTTCTCGTTGAATCTGATTCGGACCTACCACAACGTTGATTGATGCCACTTGCGAGATTGGCACTTGTGCGCCATTCATTGCAGGAACGAAAAGCCGAGCAATGTCGCTTGGTTCATGACGCATCGATGAGTCCATGCGCACCACAATGTCGAACCGACGTTCATTCTCATACATCAATCCAGCACTCTTCCCGGCAAAGGCCGCTTCGACAGTTGAGTTCACGTCGTTCACGTTCACACCAAGACGTGAGCAGGCTTCGCGGTCTACGCGAACCACTACTTGTGGAAGTCCGCTCACTTGCTCCAAGTACACGTCTTGCGCCCCTTCCACCTTCGAGACTACTTCTGCAACCGCAGCTGCCTTCGAGGCAAGAGAGTCCATGTTGTCGCCAAAAATCTTCAGTACAACGTCTTGTCGCGCGCCGGTCATGAGTTCGTTAAAGCGCATCTGGATTGGCTGTTGGAATCCGTAGGTGACGCCGGGAAGTGTAGACAAGAGTGCTTGCATTTTCGATGCGAGCTCTTCGCGCGAGTGTGCAGATGTCCACTCTTTTTTGTCTTTCAGGATGATGATCAAGTCGCACGCTTCCATCGGCATCGGATCGAGGGGGATTTCGCTCGTACCGATCTTGCCTACCACGCGCACCACTTCAGGGAAATTCGCTTTGAGCAACGATGCGGCCTGCGTGGCAGTGTTGATGGTAGCATTCAGTGATGAGCCAGTCATCAAGCGTGTTTCCACGGCAAAGTCGCCTTCGTCGAGTTGCGGAATAAACTCACCGCCCATCGAGAGGAAAAGGAGGGCAGAGCCGATAAAGGCAAGGGCCGAGGCGAAAAGGATGACGCCCTTGTAGCGCATAGCAAGGTGGCGGACGGGTGCGTACTGCGATTGGAAGAAGCTCATGATTCGGTCGCTGAGTGACAGACCGTGTGGACGCACGTTTTTCAGCAAGAGCGCGCACATCATGGGGACGTAGGTGGTCGACAGTAAGAAGGCGCCCGCGATGGCAAACATCACCGTTTGTGCCATTGGCCGAAACATCTTTCCTTCGATGCCAACAAGGGCAAGGATTGGCAAGTAGACCATCATGATGATAATCTCGCCGAAGGCAGAGGAACGTCGGATCGACAATGCAGCGGCTCCCACATCTGCGTCGCTCGCCCGCAGGGAACTACGCCGTCGTTCGAGTACGTGAAGGACGTTCTCCACGATAATCACGGCGCCGTCGACGATGAGTCCGAAGTCGATCGCACCGAGCGACATCAAGTTGCCCGATACGCCGAATACGCTCATTAAGCCAAGTGCGAACAACATCGAGAGTGGAATGACGCTTGCAACAATCAGTCCGGCGCGCACATTTCCAAGCAGCAGCACCAGAACGAAGATCACGATAAGTGCACCTTCAATCAGGTTTGTAGACACGGTGCTAATAGCCTTGTTCACCAGCTTCGTTCGATCTAGGAACGGCAGAATCTCTATGCCCTCTGGCAACGTTTTGCCGATCTCTGTCATGCGAGATTTCACGGCGTCGATTACCTTCGAAGAGTTCGCGCCCTTTAACATCATGACAATCCCTCCCACCGTTTCGCCCTTCTCATCCATCGTCATCGCGCCATATCGCACGGCATTTCCAATTCGAACGGTTGCAACATCTCGCATTAACACGGGCGTTCCAGCCGTTGTAGATGTTACGGCAATGCGCGACACGTCGTCGATCGTTTGAGCAAGTCCTTCGGTGCGGATGTAGTACATCTGCGGCCCCTTCTCGATATAGGCGCCGCCAGCGTTCTGGTTGTTCTTTGCCATGGCAGACATCAAGTCCGACATGGACAGTCCCATCGTGCGGAGTCGCTCTGGACTGACGCTTATCTCGATTTGTTTAAGTCGACCGCCAAAACTCGAAACATCGGCCACGCCATCAGTACCAAGAAGGCGGCGTCGCACGATCCAATCTTGGATCTCGCGCAGTTTGATATCGTCGTAGTTCGCTTCATAGCCAGGCTTCACGCGAAGGGTGTATTGATAGATTTCTCCGAGTCCGGTTGTAAGCGGCGCAAGAATCGGATTTCCCAAACTCTGTGGTACTTGTTGTTGGATCTCAATCATACGCTGATCCACTTGGGCGCGCGCCCAGTACACATCGATGTCGTCTTCAAAGACGATTGTCACTACCGAGAGGCCGAAGCGCGATATCGAACGCATTTCGGAGATGCCATGGATGGAGGCAAGGGTAAGCTCCACTGGCATGGTGATCAGTCGTTCCACTTCTTGGGCCGCAAGCGACGGCGAAAGCGTCACTACTTGCACTTGGTTGTTCGTGATGTCTGGGACGGCATCGATGGGGAGGTTGCGAAACGATACAACGCCCCAGATGATAAGCCCCACAACACCAACGCCAACGATCAGCTTGTTGTGAATGCTGAAGTTGATTATTCGTTCAAACATGGATTAGGCCCTACGTCAGAATGAGATTTCGGAAGAAGAATTGGGAGGGCGCCGCACGTCGACGTCGCACGTCAGCGCCGCTGGAAGCAGTGTTTCATGCTTGAGCGTCTGACTTTAGGGCGGAATGGAGATTTGCTTCGTGTCGGGCACGAAGTTTTCTTAGCGCTTCTTTGGCGGCTGAAACACTTCCAACGACCTACCTTCCGGACATCCGTCCGTGGCAATGCGTGGATGCAGTTCTGCAAGAACCGGAGGTTCAGGGACTGCGAGGATAGTGGTGGGGGACACTGGGCCACTCAGGAGGAGCGACGTGGGGTGTCCGTTCATCAGGGGAAGTTCTGAGTGTTCGGTGTCTTGGTTGGAGCCGGGCTGACCGTAGTGCTGGATCAGAAAGTCTGTAAACGTGAGATCCGTTTCACCATGATCTTGAATATGATGGCGGTAATGGTCCACTAATGCAGATATCTTTGCTATCTCTCGGGCGTCCATCCCGGGCACAAGGCTCGAGAAAGACAGGAGAATGGCGAGGAATATCGACACAAGACGTTGCATAGCACAAAGATAGCCCAAATCTTCGTGAAAATCTTTTCATTGGCCAAGTGAGAAAAAAACCTGACATTTGCACCTGGATTATGGGATCAAACCCTTCCATACGTTCTTTGACAATCGGACTAGCCATCTGCATTTGTAGTCTTTTCGTTTCGTGCGGCAAGCATTCCTTGCCGCCTTCCAACGATACCTTTACCTACAATGTACCTGACGGCATACTGAGTCTCGATCCAGCGACGGCGAACTATCGCGGCGCCATCTGGGCAGGCACACAACTCTTTAATGGGTTGGTGGAAGCCGGACCCAATTCCTCAATCGTTCCGTGCATTGCACGGCATTGGGAAACAGATCCAACAGGATTAGAATGGACCTTCACGCTCCGAACGGACGTGTTCTTCCATACGAATCCCTGCTTTGGAGCGGCTCGCACCCGACGCGTGACTGCGGCCGATGTTCAATACAGCATCGAACGTATTTGTGACGCGCGGACAAAGACCACCGGTCTCTGGGCCTTTCGTACTCGCATCGTGGGTGCTCAAGAATTCTTTGAGAACTCGAAAGAGAAGAAAGGCGGAAGCATTCGAGGCATCAGTATCGTGAACGACTCCGTCGTTCGCATTCGGCTTACAAAGCCGTTCGCTCCGTTTCTAGCTGTTCTTACTATGCCATATGCTTGGATCGTCCCTAGGGAGGCGGTTCAGATGTATGGAGTGGACTTCGGACGACATCCCGTTGGAACGGGCCCGTTCATGTTCACAGAGTGGAAGCCGGATCTGGAGCTATCGTTGACACGCAATCCGCAGTATTTCAAGACCGACTCGATCGGCACGCGACTACCATACCTGAAGACGGTGAGGTTGTCGTTTCTGCGGGACCCTAAGGGCGAATTTTTAGAGTTTACGCATGGGCATTTTGATTTCGTGAGTTCAATTGATGGGTCATTTGAGTCAACGATACTGCGAGAAAACGGAACGCTGCGTCCCCCATACGACAAGTATCAGCTGCTTCAAGCTGCTGCACAATCGGTGGAGTATTACGGTATCCTCTTGGATACATCGTATCCCGCAGCCAAAGCTGTTCCTCTCGCAACACAACGTCTTCTCCGTCAGGCATTGAACTATGCCATCGATCGACATCGCATCGTCACGTATCTCCTTCATGGACGTGGAATCCCAGCACAGTACGGTGTCCTACCACCCACAATGCCAGGTTTCTCATATAGCGTCCGCGGATATCGATACGATCCCGACCTCGCACGTCGACTGTTGGCACAGGCAGGGTATCCCAACGGCTCCGGGCTTCCTCCGTTGCTCTTGCAACTGGGGAATAGCGAGCGGACCGCTTCAGTAGCAGAAGCTGTACAGGCCATGTGGAGAGACGTCGGTATCAACGTTGATATCCGACAAGTAGACTTTCCTCAACATCTCTCCATGGTTCGCTCCGGCGAACTGGCCATGTGGCGCACGAGTTGGATCGGCGATTATCCCGATCCCGAGAATTTTCTCGCCCTCTTCGTGAGCGCCAATCAACCTCCAAACGGGCCCAACACCACAAGGGTCCGGAGGCATGATCTCGACTCCCTGTACGATGTGGCGCTTTCGCCACTGCTTCCTGCTCAAAAGCGGTACGCTCTGTACAACCAAATGGAGCGCATTGTTATAGAAGAATGTCCTTGGGTGTTCCTCTACTATCATGTGAACCAGTGGTTGGCTCAGCCGTCCGTTCATGGACTAACCATGGACGGATCCGAACGACTTGTTCTTGAACGCGTGTTCAAGAAATAGTCGATCGCCTTTGTCCATCACAAACAGGAGTGTACTATGGTGACAAAACATCTGTCATTGTTCTGCACGGCGCTTCTGGCTCTTGTGACGATATCGTTCATAACACCAACGATCGTTGACGCAAAGCCAAGGCATTCAACTTCACGTAAACATTCACGCAAAGTCAAGAAATCGAAATGTTCTCCCGCTGCACGAGCAGAGGGAAAACGACAAGCCATGGAACTTGTTCGGACGCAGAGTGAAGATCTCTCCCGCATGGTTGGGATCGAATCTGCAAAACCGACTGAGTCTACGGAACTCACAGACCGGATCGTAGCAGGCGACGGTGAAGTGGTGACCGAAACAGTCACCGCTCTCCCGAGCTCCATCGACGAAAGTGAAGACCTCGCCGAACTCGAGAAAGAAGACGACGTCTCTGTTGACATCGAAGCGTTCCGCTCACTCTGGCTCCGCTACGTAGACGACGGCCCGATCGAGACCACCGAAGGTGGAATCGAAAAACAGAAAATGGTGGACAACATCATGGACTGGCTCGGTACTCGTTACGACTTTGGCGGAACAGCACGTTCCGGAATTGATTGCTCGGCCTTCACACGTACGGTCTACGCTGCCTCTGCAGGAGTTGAACTCCCACGCACAGCAGCTGCTCAGATTGGTGTTGGTTCTTCAATCACACGCAGATCTCGGTTGCAATTCGGTGACTTGGTATTCTTCCATACTCGCCGTCATGCCTTCGTTTCACACGTTGGCATTTACCTAGGTGATAATTTGTTCGCACACGCAAGCTCGCGATATGGTGTGACCATCTCTTCACTCGAAAGCACCTACTATAGCAAGCGCCTTATCGGTGCACGTCGCATGACAGAGCAAGACATCGCACGTCTCGCACATACGACAGACGCAACAACAACGAACTGAATCTTAGGCTGTCCGATCGTCAAACATTTTCATGAACGCCCCCGCCCATTACACCATGGACGGGGGTTGTTCGTTTTAGCGCGCCCATGAGATATCCCTTCCTCCTTGCTGCCTTCCTTCTAGCATCAATCGTCCTTCAAGCACAACAACATTCGGTGAGCGGCGTGGTCCTGGACGACGTAACGCGTGCAGCCGTTGCAGGTGCGCGCGTTGTTGTGACGCTCCCCGCCGACACGGTGATTCGCTCCGGCGCAAATGCAGGCGCAAATGGAAGGTTTAGGGTGGCAGGGCTGCAGGATGTGACGTATGAATTTCACGTTACCTCTGTAGGGTATCGCAAAACATCGGTGATTGTGAAGGCCACCGATACGATGGTGGTGATTCGCATGCGCGTTGATACGGTGCAGAGCCGTGAAGTGCTGGTAGAAGCAAAAGTTGCTGCCATGCAGCAACGCGGCGACACGGTCGAATTGAATGCTGCTGCTTTCAAAGCATCGAAGGATGCGTCCACCGAAGACCTCGTGCAAAAGATGCCTGGCATTACCATTCAAGACGGTCGAGTGCAAGCACAAGGAGAACAAGTGCAGCAGGTGTTAGTAGATGGACGTCAGTTTTTTGGTGACGATCCGAATGCTGCACTACGCAACCTCCCGGCAGAAATGGTAGACAAGGTGCAGATCTTCGATCAGAGTAGCGATCAGGCTCGCTTCGCCGGCATCACCGATGCCAATGCTCGCAAGACGATGAACATCACCACGAAGAAGGGAATGCGCAGCGGATTGTTTGGCAAGGCCACCGTTGGCTATGGGTCTACGGATCGGTACAAGGCCGCGGCGACGCTGAATTCATTCGGTGGCGACCAACGGGTGACGCTGCTGTTTCAATCGAACAACATCAACGAACAGAACTTTTCGCTCGATGATATTCTTGGTGCCATGGGTGGTGGAAGTGGCGGACCCGGCATGCAGATGATGCGCAGATTTGGCGCGGCATCCGGAGGGGGCGGAGCGCAGCGTATGATGGGCGGCGGGGGGGCCGGTGGAATTGGAGACTTCTTTGTGGACTCGAAAAATGGTATCTCGACCACACATGCCTTGGGTGTGAACTACACGGATAAATGGGGATCTGCGATTGATGCAACAGCTAGCTATTTCTTCAATTGGTCCGATAATGAAGCCTCGACGAATTCAAATCGATCGTTTGTGATCCCGGCCGGACAGCAGTACAATGAGTCGGCAAACAGTAGCGCGAAGAATGTCAATCATCGTTTAAACGCCAAGATCGAGGCTCGCATCGACTCGTCGAATTCCATCGTTTGGCGTCCGCGCGGAACGCTGCAGATCAACGACGGAAATAGCGCAACTGTTGGTAGGAATAGCGTTGATGCATCACCTCAAAGCACGACGGCAAATCTGTATGGTTCGGCGATTAACGGATACAACCTGACGAACGATCTGTTGTATCGCTATGCATTCGCGACGTTGGGACGGACGTTCTCGACGAATGTAAGTGTGAACGTGAATAAGAATGCAGGCGACAACTCGCTGACGTCGATCAGCGCTGTGTTTCCCGATACGCTTGTTGCCGACACGATCATTCAACGACAAGACCTTATGAAGACCGGTTGGAATGTTGCACCAAACATCACGTACACGGAGCCGCTCGACTCTACAAGTACGCTCGTAGTAGCGGGCTCTGCAAGTGTTACCGAGAGCGAATCCGACAAGCGTACCTATGTGCCGGCCCTTGCGGGTCAGGCGCTCACGCAGCTCGACACCACGCTCACGAACACATTCAAGAGTCAGTACAGCACCTACTCATTCCAGCCGTCGTATCGGTACGTAACGAAGCCTTTTGATTATGAGATCGGTGTGTCGTTGCAGTACTCGGATCTGAAGAACGATCAGCAGTTTCCCGTAGAGGGAACGCTGCAGAGGTCCTTCCGAAATGTTCTGCCAAGTCTGTCGGCTCGTTGGACATTCACCACTGATAAAAACATTCGATTGTCGTATCGCACTCGTACTTCTTCGCCAACTGTAGATCAATTGCAGGGTGTAATCAACAACAGCAATCCCGTCCAGCTCTCAACAGGGGATCCTCGTCTGCGACAAGACTACTCGCACAACTTTTTCATGCGCTATTCAGCTGCAGATGTAGCCTCTGGTACGAGTTTCTTTGCGATGCTCATGGGGCAATACACATTTGACTACCTCGGAAACTCTGTCGTCATTGCGTCTACAGACACGGTGATAGCGCCCGGTGTGCTTCTGCCACGAGGTGGTCAGATTACGAAGCCAACGAACGTAGATGGATACGTGAGTGCCCGGTCGTATTTCGCATACGGCATACCCTGGTCGTTGATATCGTCGAACGTCAATCTCACCGGCTCGATCTCCTACACCAGAACGCCCGGATACATCAATGGTGTGTTGAACGTGGCGAATAACCCCTCGGTTATGGCGGGCGTCGTGGTTTCGAGTAACATCAGTGAGAACATCGATTTCACCGTCTCGACGATGTGGACGCAAAGCTGGGTACGCAATTCCGTCCAAGCACAACGAGATGCCACGTACTTGAATGGAGTGAGCCGCGCAAAGTTCAGTTGGCGAATGTTTGCAGGGTTGGTGATTACGAGCGACGTGGCGAATTCACTCACGAGTGGATATTCGGAAGGGTACAGTCTGAGTCCGGTTATCTGGAATGCAGGCCTAGCCTACAAGTTCTTAGAAAACGACCGTGCCGAAGTGCGCTTCACGGTGAACGATATCCTGAAGCAAAACACGAGTATTTCTCGGTCGGTTTCCGATACCTACACGCAGGACAACCAGTCGACGATCCTTCAACGATACGCCCTGCTCACATTTTCCTACAACATCCGAAGTTTCACTGGTTCGTCAACTCCCTGACCTTCGTATATTGCCTCCCTATTAAGCGGTCAGGGGAGTGGGGCACGTTGGATTCGCACTACATCCAGCGTGCCCTAGGCCGACTTTACCGCTTAACTCTCCCTCCCTCTTCGCTTCCCCGCTACCTTCCCAGATCCTTGCTTCGCTTTTGGCGCCTTTGACGACGTGCGTCCAGATTGCTTGGCCGGCTGATCTTCTTTCGCTTTCTGCTGTGGTTTCGGTTGCTGCTGCTGAGGTGGTGCAACGTCGCCGGCTGGTGCGACGGGCTTGGTTAGCATGAAGTCGATGTTCCGTTTTTCGACGTTCGCTTTGACGATCTTGATACGCACTTCTGTGCCGAATTGGAACGTGCGATGTGTACGTTTCCCGACGAGTCTGTAGCGCTTTTCGTCAAAGAAATAGTAGTCGTCCGAGAGGTCGCGTATGTGCACCAGACCTTCAACCATAAACTGCTTTACCATCACGAAGATTCCAAAGTTCGTCACGCCGGTTATGATGCCGTCGTGCTCTTCACCAAGATGTTCTCTGCACAGAATTACTTGTGCGAGTTTGTTGGAAGCGCGCTCTGCCTCTACGCTTGCGCGTTCTGTGAGCGACGTGTGATCGGCTACTCTGCCGGCACGTGCGAGCATCACTTTCCATCGTGCGTCGGTTGGCTGACCTGCCGCATACTCCTTGAGTGCGCGGTGCACGTAGAGATCCGGGTAGCGGCGAATAGGTGACGTGAAGTGTGCGTATTCTCGGAAGCCAAGTCCGTAGTGTCCAACGTTGAATTCCGCATACACGGCCTTAGACATAGAGCGCAACAACAACGAATGAATCACTTGTTTGTCTGCACGATCCTTGGCTTGTGTGAGTATTGCATTGAGATCTGTGGGACCCAGTTTACGCGATGGCACGTTGAGACCTAGTGCACGAATAACGGCCACTGCATCTGCAAGCTTGTCTGGCTCTGGCTCTTCGTGAATGCGATACACATACGGCGGAAGCTCTTTCGTCTTCCATGCCTTTTGCAACGTCTTCATGTGCTCCGCAACGGTTTTATTTGCCGCGAGCATGCACTCTTCGACAAGCGCCGTTGCATCGGTGCGCGATTTGACAACAGCCGTCATCGGTTGCTTGTTTTCGTCGAGCAAAAACTTGATCTCTTGCGTTTCGAAATCAACGCCGCCGCTCTTCATTCTGCGTTCGTTCAGGATGCGCGCAAGCTTGTGCAGATCGTGCAACAGTTCTGCATGATCTCCCTTGCCTCCATCTAAAATCTCCTGTACTTCTCCATAGGTGAACCGACGTGTGCTCTTGATGATGCTCTCTTCGATGCGATATGAGCGCAAGATGCCAGTGGGAGAAAACTCCATGAAGACGGAGAAGGTGAAGCGCGGTTTGTTTGGAACGAGCGAGCAAATGTTGTTCGACAAGTGCTCCGGAAGCATTGGTACTACACGGTCTACGAGGTACGTAGAGTTGCCGCGCTTTAGTGCTTCACGATCGAGTTCGGTGTCTTCCTTCACGTAGTGCGACACGTCGGCTATGTGTACGCCAAGCTCGACATTGCCGCCGGTGGTTGGCCGCAGCGACAGTGCATCGTCAAAGTCGCGTGCATCATCAGGGTCGATTGTGATCACCACCGTCTTGCGTAGATCTGTACGACCGGCGGGCGCTTTGCCACTAACGGGAGGTGGCAGTGCCGAGGCTGCTTCTTCTTCGATGGCGGGCGGGAAGGAGGCAGGGAGACGGAATTCTTTGAGGATGGCCTCGAACTCAACGTTAGCTGTGCCGCTTTTGCCGAGGACTTCTGTAATGGATGCTTCGGGACTCGCGTTCTCGTGCTCCCAACGCACAAAGGCGCCTAGAACTTTGTCGCCCGGCTTTGCTCCGTTCAGATTCTTTTCGGCGACGAGAAAGTCAACAAGATGCTTCGCCTCATCCGGGATGAGATAGTAGAAGCTTCCGTCGAACTCGACAGTGCCGCTAATCGGCGTTGTCGAGCGCACCATCACGCTCACTACTTCACCGCGAATCTTCTTGCCTTCTCGAATGGCAAGCGGTCGTACTTGAACAGTGTCTCCATCGAGAGCGTTCGAGAGGTTCTGTCGCTTGATGATAATGGTGGGGAAGTCTGCGTTATCGGTGGTAACGGAAGCCGCTTCGTGGTAGATGTGAAGCGTTCCGGTGAATCCTTCACTTGGTCGCTCCGCCAGCGCAAAACGCCTGCGTGATTGCCGAGAAACAATGCCTTCGTCTGCCATCGTATTGAGCACATGACGCAGGTATTCGTAGTCGTCGGAATCCGAGCGGATGTGAAGTCGTTTTGAAAGGTCGATAAGTTGAATCGGACCTGGTGTTTCTTTGAGGACGGTTACAATGTCCTCTCGTAACGTGGCGAGTCTTGAAAGATCTCGTGCCATACGTGCCTAGAGTCGTTCTATAAAAATGTTCTCCGTGATCTCGCGGTCAAGCGTGATCCGGCGTTTTCCGTTTTGCACCACAAGTGCACCTGTATCGGCATCTCGTTGTGCTATGCGGAGTGTTGTGTTCAGAAGGAGTCCGTGCGACGTGAGCATGCGTAGCATAGCAGCGTCGTGAGAACTCACGCGACGGATCACGACGGATTCGTTGATGTTGGCATCAGCCAAACGCTCGCTGACCGTTGGTGGCATTCGTCCGTCTTTCGTTGGTATCGGGTCTCCGTGAGGATCGTAGGATGGGTCGCCCAAGACCTTTGCAATACGATCTTCAAAATCTTCACTGATATGATGTTCCAATTTCTCCGCCTCTGCATGCACTTCATCCCAGGCATACCCGAGAGCTTCATTCAAGTAGAGTTCGAGAAGTCGGTGGTGTCGTAGAATCTCGAGAGCAACCATCGTGCCAGCATGAGAGAGGGCAACGCCGCGATACGATGTGTGGCGCACGAGTTTGAGTTCGTGCAGCTTTTTGACCATGCTGGTAACGGAGGCCGCCGACACAGAAAGTTTCCGCGCGATGTCGTTGGTCGAGGCCGGCCCTGAGCGCGTCAGACCATAAATGGCCTTCACGTAGTCTTGCATCGATTGTGTGAGAGCTCTTGTCATGTTGAATGTCCTTGCACGACGAGCAGCGGAACGTTGATGCGATGTCGGACCGCGTCGATCGTGGCACCGTGGACGAAATCGCCAATGCCTGAGTGTCCGTGTCCGGCCATCACAAGCAGATCCGGTGACGATTGGTTGATGAGGTCTGGCAATACTTGTCGCGGACTTCCATGTCCAATCACCACTTCGGTACGTCTGCCCGTTGCTTGTATCTGCGCTGCGTAGGCGTCAAGCCGAAGCGTATCGCTTTTCGTTTCCGCATCCATTGCATCCTTGCCCAACACGAATGCACTCGCCGTTTCTACAACGTGCAGCAGAATAAGCGTGCTGGTTTCGTCACACATCGAGACGGCAGAGCGCAGCGCTTTAGAATCCACGGAAGAGAAATCGACGGTAACAGCGACGCGTGTAAAGGTCTGCACGGTGGTGAGGTCGAACGTCTCCGGTTCATCGTCATGAGGCATAGCAACGCGCGTGCGCCACGGTCTGCCCCATATCGGCACAATCGTGATGTAGGCCAAGACCACAACGCTAAAGATGAGCACGGGAAGTACCACCGTCCAAGCCACAACCTCCGATGTTGTGGTGCCCGTGATCCACGATAAAACTTCAGAGTAGACAAGGCGGGCATTCAACCCAATGATCAGCGCGGCGCTCAACCATGCAAGCAATTTTGTCTTCATCCGTACGGCATGTTCGCCCATCGTATGTCGGTCGCTCACGAAATGGATGAGCGGTATGATGGCAAATCCAAGTTGCAAACTCAGCACCACTTGCGACAGCACCAGCAGATCGCCAACAGCGCGCTCACCTGCGATCACAATCACAACGACTGCCGGAATAATGGCAATGCTACGGGTGATGAGTCGACGTATCCACGGGCGCATGCGCAGCCCCAGGTAGCCCTCCATCACCACTTGTCCGGCAAGCGTCCCGGTAACAGTACTGCTCTGGCCAGACGCGATAAGTGCAATCGCAAAAAGGATCGGCGCTGCAGAGCTTCCAAGCAACGGTGCGAGAAGTCGGTACGCGTCTTGAATATCTGTGACGTTCTGCAATCCGTTGGTATAGAATGCGGCCGCAGCCACAATCAAGATAGCGGCGTTCACGAAGAGGGCAAGGTTGAGGGCAACAGCAGAGTCGATGAAATTGAACTTCAACGCCTCTTTGATTCCCTCCGCCGTGCGCGAAAACAATCGCGTTTGCACGAGGGCTGAATGCAAATACAGGTTATGTGGCATCACCGTTGCGCCAATGATGCCAATGGCAATGTAGAGCGCGTCGTCGTTTGCCAGAGAAGGTATCAAGCCAGTTGCGAGGGTGGGAAGGTGCGGTTCAGACATCAGCACTTGCACTAAGAAGGCAATGCCGATGGTGGTGATCAGACCGAGGACGATTGACTCGATGCGACGAACATTACCGCGCATGACGAGCATGAGAATGACGGTGTCGACAAGCGTTATCACCACACACCACAACAACGGTAGTCCGGTGAGAAGATTCACACCAATCGCCATTCCCAATACCTCTGCAAGATCCGTAGCCGCGATGGCGAGTTCCGCAAGGGCATAGAGAGTATAGTTCACGAAGGGGGGATAGGCGAGCCGCGAAGCTTGGGCAAGATCAAGTCTGCGAACCAAGCCCAACCGTGCACTCAAGGATTGCAGCAACAGCGCAATCATGTTCGAGAGCACCAACACCCACAGAAGCGAGTATCCAAATTTGCTGCCGCCGGCAATGTCGGTGGCCCAGTTGCCCGGATCCATATAGCCAACGGCAATCAGATACGCAGGACCCATGAAGACCGCAAGACGTCGCCAAAACCCGCCAACCATTCTTGTGTCGACGCTACCATGCACTTCTTCAAGTGACGGCTGATGTGGTTGCTTGGTCATGTACAAAACTACCGAGAAGATTGAGGCTGAATTGCCGTTCACTCGAAATATTTAGACATCTCTAAAAAATATCCAACGATGTTTGTACCAGAAATAATTGTACGTTTGGCGCCATGCGAATAAGCGTGGCATTGGAGACATCTCCCGGGGAACGGCGCGTGGCCCTCACGCCCACTTCCTGTCAGCAACTCACCTCACTAGGGCACTCCATCACCGTGGCATCTGATGCCGGTCTCGCGGCCGGTTTCGACGATGCAGCCTACGTCAATGCAGGCGCTACGATCAGCACATCGCTGCTCTCAGACCTCAAGGACGGTGATGTTCTTCTCAAGGTAGCCGTCCCGACGGCAGCAGAGATCGCAGCGCTTCCGCGCGGCGTCACGCTGGTATCCTACCTCTATCCTCGCCGCCATCCCGAACTCCTTGCAGCCCTTGCAGCCGCAGGTGTGAACGGTATTGCCGTTGACGCGATGCCGCGGATTTCGCGAGCGCAGAACATGGACGTGCTGAGCTCTCAGAACAATCTCGCGGGCTACAAGGCCGTAATCGCCGGCGCGAACGAGATGGGAAAGATCTTCCCCTTGATGATGACCGCCGCCGGGACGATCGCGCCATCGCGAGTGCTGATCTATGGTGCAGGCGTTGCCGGATTGCAAGCTATTGCAACGGCCAAGCGCTTGGGAGCCATTGTAGAAGTAAGCGACGTGCGTCCCGAAACGAAAGAACAAGTGGAATCGCTTGGTGCCAAGTTCGTAAGCGTGGAAGGACTCGATCAAGTGAAGATCGAAGGCGGCTATGTGGCGCAGATCAGTGACGAAATGCTGGCGCGACAAAAAGAGGCCGTTGAAAAAGTTCTTGTCAACGCAGATCTCGTGATCACTACGGCATTGGTACAAGGCGGCAAGGCCCCATGCTTGATCACCGAAGATCAAGTCAAGAAGATGAAGCGCGGCTCGGTGATCGTAGACATGGCAACCGAGGCGGGTGGAAACTGCGAATGCAGTGTGCCCAATCAGACCGTCGTGAAGCATGGTGTTACGATTATTGGCGCGAACAATCTTGCCGCATCCACGGCACAGAACGCAAGTGAATTGTATGGCAAGAACCTGTTGAATTTTCTCAAGCATGCAGCCACAGCAGATGGGATGACGTTCGATACGAACGACGAAATCACATCGGCCGTGCTTGTCGTGTATAACGGACAGGTAAGGGTGTAACATGGACTCCTCTACTCTTCAGATCATCTACCTTGTGATCTTGATGATCTTCCTTGGTGTGGAGCTCATCGGTCACGTACCATCCGTCTTGCACACGCCGTTGATGAGCGGCGCAAATGCCATTCACGGCGTTGTGATCATTGGGTCCATTATTGTGATGGGAGAAGCCACAGACATGCTCTCGATGATCCTTGGCTTCCTTGCCGTGATCATGGGCACGTTGAATGTTGTTGGCGGATTCGTTGTCACCAACCGAATGCTTGAGATGTTTAGGAAGAAGCACTAATGGAAACCATTCTCCCGATTCTGTACCTCGTAGCATCGATCACGTTCATCGTTGGTCTTAAAATGCTGGGCTCGCCGAAAACGGCACGTCAGGGCAATCTGATCGCGGCATTTGGAATGGTATTGGCGATTGCCGGTACCATCTTTTTGTATCGTGGACCCAGCGGTGAAGGTCTTCACAATATTCCGTTCATTCTCGGCGCAGTTGCAGTTGGAACGGTTATCGGTTGGATGGTGGCCATGAAGGTGAAGATGACAGCCATGCCACAGATGGTGTCGTTCTTCAACGGAATGGGTGGAGCATGTGCAGCGTTGATCTCGCTGATGGAGTATAAGGCACAAAATGGTGCGCCCATGGGACTCGGACACGGACTGGCAACGATTGCCGGACTTCTGATCGGTTCCATTTCCTTTAGTGGATCGATCATTGCCTTCGGAAAGCTCGAAGAGCGTATCAAAGACATTCGATTTACAGGTCAGCAATTCATCAACAACGCCACGCTCGTTGCTGCACTCGCCATTGGTGGCTTGATCGTTGCCGGTCAGTTGAGTGGCTTCGAGATCGTCGTTGGACTTGCCATCCTCTCGCTCATTTTTGGTGTGTTGTTCGTACTGCCGATTGGTGGAGCCGACATGCCGGTGGTGATCTCGCTGCTCAATTCGTTTACGGGTGTTGCCGCCGCATGCGGTGGTTTCTTGTATGGCAACATGGTGATGCTTATCGGTGGTATCCTTGTAGGCTCTGCCGGTACACTCCTTACGGTGGTGATGTGCAAGGCGATGAATCGTTCGCTGTTGAATGTGCTCATCGGCAACTTCCAAGGCTCGGGTGCTACAGGCGCGGCCGCCGGTGCAACGGGTGCGATCCGCGAGGTGAGTGCAACGGATGCCGCAGTACTGATGGCCTATGCAAAGCAAGTGGTGATCGTTCCGGGCTATGGCCTAGCAGTTGCACAAGCACAGCACGTCTGTCATCAACTCGAACATGAGCTCGAAGCCAAGGGCGTGATCGTGAAGTATGCCATTCACCCTGTGGCGGGCCGTATGCCTGGTCACATGAACGTTTTGCTTGCAGAGGCAGATGTGAGCTACGACAAACTTGTTGAAATGGAAGAGATCAATCCGGAATTCCCAACCACCGACGTTGTGCTGGTTGTAGGTGCGAACGATGTGGTGAACCCGGCTGCGAAGACAGATCCGCAATCGCCGATCTACGGTATGCCTGTGCTTGATGTGGAGCTTTCGAAGCAAGTGATCGTCATGAAGCGCTCCATGAAGGCTGGCTATGCCGGAATTGATAACGAACT
>JBBRES010000014.1:0-21875 GCA_038202665.1 Kapaibacterium sp. (SeqCode)
CGGCAAGCTGCGCCACGGCGCTTGGTACACAGCAGATCAGGGTGACGGTAAGGGTAAGGGCGGCAAGAACCTTCTTCATGAATGGAAAAATACCGAGTATCTTACAGACTATGGCAACTACATTTTCCTTCGACTTCGTAAGCGAGATTGATCTTCAGGAGGCTGATAACGCAGTGAATCAGTCCAAGAAGGAGATTGATCATCGTTACGACCTTCGCGGCTCGAACTGTGACATGGAGTTCGAGCGTAGTCAGCAACGAATCACCATCAAGGCTGATGGCGAGCATTTTGTGAATGCCGCCCGCGACATTCTCATTCAAAAGATGATCAAGCGTGGCATCTCCGTCCAAGCGTTGGACGAAGACAAGCCCGAGATGCTTGGTGGCGTGCACGTACGCCAGTACATCAAGCTTCGGAGCGGGATTGAAAAAGAACAGGCCAAGAAAATCACAGCGCTGATTAAAGACTCCAAAATCAAGGTTACCACCCAGATTATGGACGAGAAAGTGCGCGTAACGGGCAAAGACAAGGACGCATTACAGGAAGTGATCACCCTTGTTCGGGGTGCAGAGCTGGACTTCCCGATTCAGACCGAGAATTTCCGTTAGTTTTGCCTCTTGGTAATGATCAACTCCGGAGACTACGTGGACATTTTTCAGAAGTGTATTGAATTCACCCGCGCCGACGAAGTAAAGGCATCGGGACTGTATCCCTACTTCCGACCGATCGAAGAAAACGAAGGTCCGGTGGTTCGTATGGAAGGTCGTGATGTCATCATGGCCGGTTCGAACAACTACCTCGGAATGACGGCCGATCCGCGCGTGCGCCAAGCATCTGTAGATGCCATTGCACAGTATGGCACTGGTTGCTCTGGATCGCGCTACTTAACGGGCACAATTAGTTTGCATATCGAAATGGAAAAGCGCCTTGCCGCCTTCCTGGGATATGAAGACTGCTTGCTGTTCTCCACTGGCTATCAAACAGCACTTGGTGTGATTAGCGGCATGGTGTCCAAAGGTGACTACGTGATCTCCGATAAGGAGAACCACGCCTGCATCATCAATGGATGCATGCTTGCCAAGGGTGGATTTGCAGAGTTCGTTCGCTACAAGCACAACGACATGGAAGATCTCGACCGAGTGCTTGCGCGCATTCCGGCGGATGCTGGCAAGTTCATTGTAACCGACGGTGTGTTTAGCGTGAGCGGCGAACTTGCTGACTTGCCAAACATGACTCGCGTTGCAAAGAAGCATGGTGCAAGAATCATGGTGGATGATGCACACTCTACAGGTGTGGTAGGTCCGGGAGGACGTGGTACAGCAGCGCACTTTGGATTGGTGGGCGACGTAGATCTTACGATGGGGACATTCTCGAAAACCTTTGGTTCTCTTGGTGGCTTTGTTGCAGGTCCGGAACGCGTGATCAACTACCTAAAACATCACTCTCCAGCGCTCATCTTTAGCGCGTCGCCAACGCCCGCAAGCGTTGCCGCAGCACTCACGGCACTTACTATCCTTGAACAAGAACCGCAACGTATTACAAAGCTTCTTCGCAATGCCGACAAAATGCGCAAGGGCTTCCACGACATGGGCTATGAAGTAATCGACAGCAACACGGGCATTGTGCCGGTGGTGTTGGGCGATGTCGAGAAAACGATGATCATGTGGCGCAAGCTCTATGATGCAGGCGTATTCGTCAATGCCTTTGTACCGCCGGGAGTACCTCCAACGCTATCGATGTTGCGTACGAGTTACATGTCTTCACACGAAGACGAGCACCTTGATGCCATCCTCAAAATATTCAAGAGCGTTGGCGTAGAACTTGGCCTGATCAAGGCCTGATCTAGGAACACATGCAGATTAATGCGTTTGAACGAGGCCTACGTGATCGCGTGGCCATCGTGACGGGAGCTGCTATCGGTAATGGACGCGCATTCTGCGAACGCCTTGCCGAAGAGGGAGCGCGTTTGGTGATTGCAGATCTTGTAGAGGCACGCGAGACGGAAGATGCCGTGCGCGCTATTGGTGGTGATGTGCTGAGCATTCAGGCGGACATGACGAAGCCCGACGACGTGGAACGATTAGTAGCTGCGGCGATGGAGCGCTTTGGGAGAATAGACATCCTCGTGCATAACGTTGGTCATTACTCTGAAGAGCCATTTGAACTTCTCACGTTCGAAGAGTGGAAGCACACACTCGACCTCACATTGAACTCGCTCTTCTTGACCATTCGTGGCGTATTGCCACACATGAAGAAGGCGGGATTTGGTCGCATCATTACGTTCTCATCCGATACCGTGTGGCTTGGTACACCGTACCTCACGCATTACGTGACGGCAAAAATGGGAGTGATCGGACTAACGCGTTCGCTTGCGAGTGAAGTGGGTCGGTACAACATCACCATCAACACCATTACCGTTGGCCTAACTGCTACGCAACGAACGAGTGAGGGAAGCAACGTCTCTTCGATTCTTGAACACATCCTTCCAACACAGGCAGTGCATCGTGCCGACGAGCCCGAAGACATTGCCAATGTTGTCGCATTTCTTGCCTTACCAGCCTCCGGCATCATCACAGGCCAAACCATCAACGTCGATGGCGGAGTTGCTCGACATTGATTCTATTAGGAGTCGACCATGTCCCTTCGTTCCTTCCTCCTTCTCCTCCTTACCATTGCCTCTGTGAACATTGTTCGCGCAGGCGATACCGTTGTGGTGAAGACACTCACGTTTAACGACATCACTAAGCGAAGCGGAACATATTTGTTTCCGCCCAAGCAGTCGTATGAAAAGGTGTTGATGTATTACACGTTGAAGTGTGATGCGCGCACAACGCAAGACAGGTTTCCTTGCGGTGAGTGGGACTACTTGACGTACAATACGGTCACCGATTCCACGGGGGAATACGATTCAACCCTGCAGTATTCGCCAAACTTTCGCGTGCGCAATGCAACACCTGCAACGTTTGGATATACGACGAGTCCGGTGACGTCGAAGATGCGCTACTACGAGCGCTTCTGGAAGCGGACGAGCGTGTCGATTGAGCGAACCGATACCGTGTATAAGAATCGCGTGGGAACAAATACAACGCTCTTCAACACATCACCGCAACGAACGCAGTTCATCTATCCGGCCACGGATCTCACAACTGCCGGTGTGAAGGCCGGTCCGATCTTGGCCCTTCGTATGATTTCAAAGAAAACCTCTGGCTTGATGAAGAGACTGACGATTCGCATGAAGCAAACAACGTTGAAAGACTATCGCGATGGCAACATGGAGCGCGACGGATTTACAACAGTGTATTCAAGAGGAACAGCACTTACTGATGTAAACCCTGAGTTCGCGCTCACGACTCCCTTCTCGTGGGATGGTACATCGAATCTTGTGATTGATGTGAGTTGTGAAGGTGGCACTCCCGATGGAAGAGTAGAAACGACGTCAAATCTTGCCTATAGCAGTTTGCAAATCATTGGAACCGAGCGTGCCTATGCCTTCACGGCAGGTGATGCGATGACGCTTCCGGTAGAAGTTGGCAATTCAATTTCCGATGAAGTAACTGTTGCGTTTTGGACCTATGGCGACCCAAAGAAACTCCCCGCCGCCATCAATGCATTTGAAGCATATGACGATAAGGGACGCCGAGTGATGAACGCGCACTTGCCGTGGGATCAGGGTAGAGTGTATTGGGATTGTGGCATCGATCCCGTGAGCGGTTCGTTTGATCGGATCGAGCAGGATGCACAAGCGATGCAGTACAAGGGACAGTGGAATCACTGGGCCTTCGTGAAGAATTCCAGAACTGGCGTCATGCAAATGTTTTTGAACGGCTCTCTGTTCTTTAATGGAAACGGAAAGTCGATGTCGATGCGTGGCATTACGAAGTTCGTGATGGGAAGCGGTGGATCTGGTTCGTACGAAGGCATGCTCGACGACATTCAGGTGTGGAATAAGGCCCTTGACTCTACAACGATCAAGGCCTATCTATACAAGTCCATCGATGCATCTCATCCGAACATTGCAAACCTGCAAGCATACTATCGGTGCTCGGAAGCAAGTGGACTTATTGCAGATGATGCCTCTGGAAAAGAACACCATGCAACGCTATTTGGCGTGCCAATGCGTATGACGCTGCCGGCTTCTGATTTGCGAAACGATGCTATTCCAAGTGATGAAGGTCGTTTGAATGTAGTATTCGTTCGGGGTACTGCAACACAAACACTCGATTCAACTGCTGTTGATGTGACGATCCCAACCAAGCAGCTATCACTCGTGTTGTTCGAAAACCCTTGCCAACGCAGGATCTATCGTCCATCAGAGTCCAATCAGCCTACCACACCAACGGATACGCTGTTGGTGTACGAAGCTGGCGTGTACTCGTACACAGTAGACCAGTACGGAAAGAAAGTAGACAGTGTGATGGTCACGGCCGAGAAAACGCTTACGCGCGTGAACAGAGAGTTCTTCTCGCCAATCGTAACCTGGGAGATTGGTAGATACATCACTCCCTACGGTATCAATCTCGATCTAGGTCCGAACGGATTCCGTTGGGTGTACGACGTCACAGACTTCGCTCCAATCCTTCGTAACAATGTCACACTCAGTGCTGGAAATCAGCAAGAGTTGATCGATCTGACGTTTGTCTTCATCAAGGGAACACCTCCGCGTACCGTGAAACAGTTGGATCAGATCGTCGATCTGAACAGCGTGAATTATTCAGACGTCGTGAAGGGAACGGCACTGCCTGCCGTTGATGTGCTCGCTCATCCGGATGCTCGTTCATTCCGTGTGAAGACAACAACAAGCGGACATGCCTTTAGTAATCCAACGAATTGCGCAGAGTTCTGTCCGCGTTTCCATTGGCTCAAAGTTGATGGCACCGAAAAAAGTCGGTGGTTGCTCTGGAAAGAGTGCGCCTTGAATCCCGTGTATCCGCAGGGTGGAACGTGGCTCATCGATCGCACTGCATGGTGTCCGGGCGCTCCCGTTGATATCTACGATCACGACATCACATCATCAGTAACGCCAGGGAGGTCTGTGAGCATCGACTATGGTATCGATGCCGACACAGCCAATGGCGCCTATGGTAACTGGGTAGTGAGTTCGCAGTTCATTGGCTACGGTCCAGCAAACTTTGCACTCGACGCGGGGTTGGTGGACGTGATATCGCCAAACAATTGGGAATTCTACTCGCGCATGAATCCCATTTGTGGACAGCCAATCGTTGTTCTCCGCAACACCGGTTCTGCCGCATTGAAGACCGTCACCTTCACGTATGGTCTCACAGATGGTACGCAAAGCACGTTCACATGGAACGGTGATCTTGCCTTTATGGATCAAGACACTGTTGCCTTGCCTCCACCAAATTGGGGAAGTGGCGATGGCTCGAAGAAATTTCAAGTACAGATAAGCAAGCCGAATGGCGGCACGGATGGATACGAGCCGAACAACTTGATCACCACGAACATTGTGTTGCCTCCTGTGTGGTTCTCAGATGTTACGATTACGTTGAAGACAAACAACTTTGCACCAGAGCAATATGTGTGGAAGCTCCGCAAGCTAGACAACGACTCTGTGATCGGCTCGGGAGAGAGTCTCGAAAGCAACAAGACGTTCGAGAACACGTACACGCTCGCCAACGGATGCTATGAGTATGAGCTTGTGAACAAGGAAGACTATGGACTGGACTTCTGGTTCTTGCGCGATCAGCTTGGAACCGGTTCGCTTGTGATCAGAAATGGAACGAATGCACTTTCGTTCAACCCCGACTTTGGTCACCGCGCATGGATTCAATTCCGCGTTGCACCAAAGCCCTCAGTTGGCGTAAGTGCAGATACCGTGCGCTTCGGTCCTGTTGCGCCGGGCGCGTTCCAAGAACGCGTTGTGAAGGTGTATCCAAAGGGCGAGATTCCACTTCGCGTAAAATCGATTACATGCTTCCAACTCAAGGGACATTTCACAACGTCTCGTATCGTCCCTGATACGGCTGGTAGCGTAGAGTTGCAGCCGGGTGACACGATGTATGTTACCGTGAAGTTCCTGCGTTCAGATGAAGGCACGAGTAGTGGTACACTGCGTATCGAAACCAATGATGAGCGAACGGCAAATGTAATCGTGCGGCTTATTGGTGTTGCGTCTACAGCAAGCAGCGTTGCCAATGCAGAGTTGTTGCCCGCGGACCAAGTAGATCTTGGTGTGCTACCAAATCCAGTGGTGAACACGAGTGAAGCTGTGGTTGTGGTGCACTCTGGCGCTATTGCAAACTCACATGTAGTTGTCCGCGATGTGTTAGGTCGGGTTGTGGCCACGCTCTTCGACGGCACGATGTCCGAAGGCGAGCAACGCTTCGCCGTACCGGCAACACTCTCGGCCGGTATGTACTTCTTGTCGTTGGAGTCCGACCGTCTTCGCACGTCGGTTCCATTCACCGTCGTCCAATAACGCAATGATGATTCCCGATAAAACAAGACGCCTTCTTCGGCCTGTGCCGGAGGAGGCGATCTTTCATGGGACCGATCCTGAAGATCCTCGATTTGGAGATCTGCTTACGCCTATCGACGAGATCCCCGCGGCGGCATCCATCGTTGCCGTAATCGTTGGCATTCCTCAACACATAGGCGTAGAGCGTAACGGCGGTAGACCAGGCGCAGAGGATGCTCCGCGTGCGATTCGTTCTGCCTACACGAAGCTTGCAACCTCGGCGGTTGAGCAAGCTATCAAGCGAGATCAACTTGTCCTGTGCGATGCAGGGGATATCGACACAACAGGAAAAACACTCGAACAGATTCACGATGAACAGCACGACGTGGTATCGAGTCTGCTCCATGCAGGATGCATTCCGATTCTTCTAGGCGGTGGCCACGACACTGCATGGCCAACAATCCGAGCAATGAACTATGTAGGCGAAGCGTTCGGCGTGATCAACATCGATGCACATGCAGACGTACGTCCACTTCTTGATGACGTCCGCTCACACAGTGGCTCACCATTCCGACAGATGCTCACAGAGCCCACCTCCTTTCTTGCCCCTGCCTCCTTCATTGAATTTGGCCTTCAGCAATCAAGTGTATCGCGTGCTCACCTTGACTTCATCGCGCAACACGGCATGCACGCGTTTATGCTCGATCACATTCGAGCGCGCGGCGTGCACACGGCATGGGGCGACGCGCTGATGCTTGCAACGCAAACAGCACGGAAGCTCTATGTTTCATTGGATATGGATGCCATTGCATCTGCATATGCGCCTGGCGTAAGTGCGCCATCGGCGGCAGGATTTACGCCCGAGGAAGTGCTGCATTGCGTTCGTGCGGCTGCTGCTCATCATGCGCTCTGTGCATTCGACATCGTTGAAGTAAATCCGCGCTACGATGTTGACGGACGAACTGGAAAACTTGCGGGTCTTGTGATCGCAGAAGTTATTGCCGGACTTGTAGACCGCTTCTAGCACGTATCAGCTTGTACGCAGCGTAGGCAGCCATCGGCGCTACTAACACGTCTATCGTGTAATGAACGTGTTGCAACAACACAAAGCAGCCCATCATCGATGCAAGAACGATAAACAAAATCTGGAGTCGGCGTTGTGGCATCACACATGCCAAGAGCGTGAGAATCGATGTGTGACCACTGAAGAACAGATCGCGAGAGAGCGCCTCGCGAGCGCCAGTTACCGCCTGCACCAGTGGATCGACCAGTGGAATCATATCAAGTGGCGGCTCGAGTGGCACTGCCCACATACACAGCATGCGGATGAGCACGAGTGCGACGTATGCACGAAGCGCGAGGAGCAAGCGCATGGGATCACGCATGAGCACCACAATGGCAACGACCAGCGATCCATAGATAATCACGAAGATTGGCCATGTGAGGTCGTGGGCGGGGAAGGCGGCAAGGAGCGGGTCGGCAAGGACAACACCCGACCGACGTTCCACCATTCCGAGAAAGAACGAAAACCCATACAACGTGAGAACGAAGGCAATGGCCGTAGTTGCCAGTGCGCGCTGACCGGACCTTTCACCAAGAACATCTCTCCATGTTGCCATATGTTCATCCCTTCCGATCAGTGGCATGCCTCAAGTTCGTAATTTTGTCGTTCACCGTAACCCCTGGATGATATCAATGGCAATCGCAGAACCGAATAAGATCATTTTCTCAATGGTCGGCGTTAGTAAGGTCTACAAGCCGAACAAAACCGTTTTGAAGGACATCTATCTGTCGTTCTTTTACGGCGCAAAGATCGGCGTCCTCGGATTGAATGGCGCGGGAAAATCCTCGCTGTTGAAGATTATCGCAGGTCTCGATGAAGAATACCTCGGACAGATCACAAAGAACAAAGACGTGACCTTTGGCTACTTGCCACAGGAACCACACCTTGATCCAGACAAGACCGTGAAAGAAATCGTTGAAGAAGGCGCAGCGGAATCAGTGAATCTGCTGAAGGAATACAATGCGATCAGCGAGCAGTTCGCAGATCCAGATGCAGACTTCGATGCCTTGCTTGAAAAGCAAGCAAAGCTGCAAGACAAAATCGAACATCTTGGTGCATGGGATATTGATAGCAAGCTCGAGTTTGCAATGGATGCGCTTCGCTGTCCACCATCGGATACACTCATCGGTGTGACTTCTGGCGGAGAAAAGCGACGCGTTGCATTGTGTCGGCTCTTGCTCCAGAAGCCAGACGTGCTCTTGCTTGACGAGCCAACCAACCACCTTGACGCTGAAAGTGTTTCGTGGTTGGAACAGCATCTCGCGAAGTATGAAGGAACCGTGATTGCTGTAACACACGATAGGTACTTCCTAGACAACGTTGCTGGATGGATTCTTGAATTGGACAATGGCGCTGGCATTCCCTTCGAAGGCAACTACACAAAATGGCTCGAGTTGAAGTCTGCGCGAATGGCGCAAGAAGAGAAAACAGAAAGCAAGCGTCAGAAGGCGTTGAAAGAAGAGTTGGAATGGGTTCGGAAGGACCCGAAGGGACGTCATGCAAAGAGCAAGGCGCGTATTAGTGCTTATGAGAAGCTCTTTAATGAAGACACCGTAAAGCGCAGCGAGGAAATGGAGATTTTCATTCCAGCGGGTCCGCGACTTGGCGACGTCGTCATCAATGCGAAGCACGTCAGCAAGGCATTTGGCGACAGGATCTTGTATGAAGATCTGTCGTTCTCGTTGCCACCAGGTGGAATTATTGGAATCATCGGACCTAACGGTGCCGGAAAGACCACGCTCTTCAAAATGATTACGGGCGAACTCGAATCGGATGCTGGCGAGTTCATCGTTGGCGATACTGTCAAGCTTGGCTATATCGATCAGAACCGACCTCTCGACGCCAAGAAGAGCATTTGGCAAGAGATCTCCGATGGAAGCGACGTGATCATGCTTGGAACCCGTGAAATGCAGTCACGGGCATATGTGGCCCGCTTCAACTTCAACGGCAGTGATCAGCAAAAGCTCGTGTCGCAGCTATCTGGGGGAGAGCGCAATCGTGTGCACTTGGCCAAGATGCTCAAGGAAGGCGCAAACGTTTTGCTTCTCGATGAGCCTACGAACGATCTCGATGTGAACACCCTACGCGCATTGGAAGAAGCTCTTCAAGAGTTTGCAGGGTGCGCCGTGGTGATTAGTCACGATCGGTGGTTCTTGGATCGCATTGCCACGAACATTCTGGCGTTCGAAGGAGATTCGAATGTGGTGTGGTTTGATGGCAACTATTCGCAATACGAAGAGGATAGAAAACGTCGATTGGGCATTGACGCTGAGCGCCCGCATCGCCTCACGTATAGAAAACTGACACGTTAACAAGTTGAAACTGGGAGAAGTGACCATGCATCCAATACTGCGCACCGTTCTTGTACTCGTTGTGGTTTCCGTAGCCGTGTCCGTTGCACGGCAGATGCCACCAACGTTGAGCACTCAGATTCCAACGAAGACCCCACAAGGTCAGACCGTCAAAGTGTTGTCTGAGACGCAGAGATACAACTTCACAAAACTCACGCGCACGATTCCATTGCCGTGGAATGAGCTCCAATTGCCTGCATCAAAAGTGCCAAATGGTATCAAACTCATCAGTAGTTTCGCATGTCCATCTGCAGTTGCCGAAAAATTCTTCAAGGAAACGGCGAAGGCGGATGGGGCCATCGGTGCACCGTCACGCACGGCATTTCAAACGTTCAAAGGTGGCACGTCCGATGGCGTCATTTTGTACATGGAATGGGATAAAGTTCTTCCAGCCGATGCGCGAGTACGGATCTGTAAGTTCATCTACAAGACAAATGAGAAGCCAGAGAATATCGACAAGACCGAAGAGTTTTTGGTGAATGACCACACTGTCATCATGTGGTGTTTCCGTAATCCGGATGCAAAAGTAAAGATGGCTCATCAGCGGCAGACGTTCGAATTGATTTCGCGAGTTGCCACTGAGATGCAGAAAAACAAAAAGTAAAATTGGAGTACGACAATGGCTATGATGTTGCTTGCTCAGTTTGATTCTGAGATAGAGGCGCAACTCGTTGAAGCTCAGCTACGCGATGCTGGCATTGACTATCACGTGGTACATGATGATGCCGGTGGTACACTGCCATCTCTTACGGCATCGAACGGTGTTAAGGTAATGGTCTTCGAAGATGATCTCGAAGAGGCTCGCGAGATCTTGGAGGCACGAGCCACGGATGACGACCCGTTACCTCCAGATATCTTGAATGCAAATCTCGATTTGATTGACGGCGACGACGATTTTTAACGTCGCCGTCGTTCTCCGTTATTCGAACTGCTTGTAGTTGTCGTTGAACAACTCCACAAGGTGCTGTGCTTGCTTGTCGTATGCTGCTTTGTCTGACCACGTGTTGCGTGGATTCAGAACTTCGGCAGGTACGTCAGGGCACGAAGTTGGAATGTCGAGCCCGAAGAACGCATCCTTCACGTAGTCTACATTGTTAAGATCGCCATTCAACGCAGCGCGCAACATGGCGCGTGTGTGTTGGATCTTCATGCGATGACCCACGCCATACGGTCCGCCACTCCATCCCGTGTTCACAAGCCAAACTTTCGCGTCATGATTTTTGATCTTATCGCGAAGCAGGTTCGCATACACCTTTGGATGATGCACCATGAACGGCGCGCCAAAGCATGTTGAGAATGTTGCACTCGGTTCCTTGATCCCTGCCTCCGTACCCGCCACCTTTGCTGTGTATCCACTTAGGAAGTGAAACATGGCTTGCTCTGGTGTAAGGCGAGAGATTGGTGGCATCACGCCAAATGCATCTGCAGTCAGGAAGACAATGTTCTTTGGATGGCCACCCTTATTCCCAGGTGCAAGATTCGGAATCACGTCTCTCGTATACGAAGCACGAGTATTCTCGGTAATGTCTTGCGATGTAAGATCGAGAACGCGTGTGTCTTCGTCCATCACAACGTTTTCGAGAATCGTTCCGAAGGTGCGAGTAAGAGCAAAGATCACTGGCTCTGCTTCGGCAGATAGGTTGATCACCTTCGCATAGCATCCGCCTTCAAAATTGAAGACGCCATCGTTGCTCCAGCCATGCTCGTCGTCGCCAATAAGTGCACGCTCGGGGTCGGAAGACAGTGTGGTCTTGCCGGTACCAGACAATCCAAAGAACAGCGCTGTATCGCCCGCCTTGCCAATGTTTGACGAGCAATGCATGCTCATCACGCCAACCTTTGGCAAGAGATAATTCAGCACCGTAAAGATGGCCTTCTTGTTTTCGCCGGCATACTTTGTGCCACCGATCAACACGAGTTTTTGTTCAAAGCTCAAGATCACGAACACTTCAGACGCGGTGCCATCAATCTCAGGAATGGCCTTGAAGTCTGGCACGGTGATCACCGTAAACCCGGGCACGAATCCATCGAGTTCTGCAGGAGTAGCCTCGATGAACATGTTCTTGACGAACAATGAGTGATAGGCTTGCTCTTGCACAAAGCGAACGTTGAGCTTGTACTTCTCGTCAGATCCAGCTACAACATCGTGCGTGTAGACGTCACGGTTTTGCAAATAGGCGTAGACGCGCTTCTTTAACGCATTGAATTTTTCTTCTGTGAAAGGCTTGTTCACCTTGCCCCACCACACATCGTCCTTGCTTGATGCCTCGTCAACCACGAACTTGTCGTTCGGTCGACGTCCTGTATAGGGAGCAGAGTTCACATTGAGAGCACCGTGCTCCGTGAGCATTCCCTCGTCGTTGAACAAAGCATGTTCGTACAGCTCGGCCGTAGAGAGATTGTAAAAGATCTCTCCCATGTTGGCGAGTCCTTGTTGAGCGAGTTGCAGACGTGCGTGTTCTTCGTGGGCGTTCATTGTAACGGTCTCATAATGTGACAGTGTGGAGAGCGAATATCGGGCTTTTCGACCACGCCCCCAATTAGAAAAGAATCATGGAATCAAAGCCGCACCTTCTAGAACTCCTTCGCTCTCAAGAGCTTCCGGAATTGATAGCCTCGATGACGGCTCTGTTGCGTGCTCACGCGGTCAGCGCGCAAGCTCTCGTCACCCCGAAAGGCATGGTGGCTACTCGCGCGTTTATACCAGAGGAGTATAGAGACGATGCTGCTACGCTCGTCGATCTCTGTGTTGGGGGGCAAAAGGCGGAACGGCTTGGGAAGGCTCAAAAGGACTGGATCTTCACATCGGTAGGCGCCGAGCAGTCCACGCATCCCGATATCGCGCGGGTCCACGCAGCGATGTTCGACGGATGTGAGCTTGTGGTTGAAGTGTGCACCGGTTCCGGCGTAGACACGCAGGCCATCGCCTCGCAGGCCAAGAGGGTGGTGAGTTTCGAGTCGGACGCTGTCGCCGCTGCCCTCGCCCAAGGAAACCATTTTCGAGCTGGGGTTCGAAACGTCGACGTGATTCATGCTGCCGTGCCGTGTGATGAATGGCAAGCCGCGATGGAGCAAGCGGACGGTCTGTGGGCCGATCCCTCTCGGCGTACACCAGATGGTAGACGCACGCGCTCGATTGCGCATCACGATCCGCCACTTGCCCTCCTCACAACGCACACTCGGATTGCCGCAATGCGCGCTGTGGGCATCAAGCTAGGTCCGGCAGACGATGTGCCATCGGAGCTCATGCAAGGCATGTACCGCCAGTACATTGGCAGCGGACATGAATGCAAGGAGCTAGTACTTCGAAACGGCAATCCATCTGAAGTATGGGCGACCTTAGTCAATGGAGCCGAAGTGAGGAGTATCAGAGGGATACGAAAGGACCAAGAATACAGCATTCAAACTTGGGATTCAGGGTCGCCGCATAAAGAGCATAACGCCGTGCACAGCACCACACCCGTGCTCCTTGAGCCCCATGCCACCCTTATCGCATCTGGTCTGCTTGGAGCAGTGTACAAGCGGATTGGCGCTGAACCTATTGACCCACATATTGCCTACGGAATCACGCAGCAGGACCCCGGAGCGACTCCATGGTGGACGCGATTTCGGATCGTTGCCGTGGACGATGGTGTAAGCGAAAAGCGCATGCAGGTTCGCATTCGAGAGTTCGAATGGAACCTGCATACGGAGTTCAAAAAGCGTGGCTGGCCGCGTGATCCCGAAGAATTACGACGTGCTCTTCGATTTGCCGAAAGTGATCATCACGGCGTAGTGCTTATCGTTCGCGTTGGCGACGGACATCGCACGTATTATGCCGAACGCTTGGAGTGATCACTTTTCAAGAGGTCGCGGATCTCGCCGAGAAGAATCTCTTCTGCGGACGGACCTGCTGGTACTGGTTCTTCTGCGGGCTCACGCATTGCATTGACCAACCGAATTACCATAAATATCGCACTGGCAACAATCAAGAAGCGAACAATAGCATCTAGGAATTTGCCCCAGTTGATCGTTACTGCACCTTTGCCGTCAGGATCGGCAGCTTTGAGTGTGGTAGCAATCGACGAAAAGTCTACACCGCTCAACATCATCCCAATTGGAGGCATGACGATGTCCGTAACGAGAGACGATACTACTGCACCAAAGGCGGCACCGATTAAGACACCTACGGCCAAATCGAGAATGTTGCCGCGAGAAACAAACGCTTTGAAATCAGAAACCATGCCCATGGCATCTCCAGGATTGAGAACAGAAGTGAACAACGGCGCGCATAATACAGAACCAACAATCACTTCCGCGAACCCACGGTAGAAAATGGTTGGCACTTTTCTAGATTTACACACAAATACGTAGGCCTGTCCCTCAACACGACTGCAGCTTACTGAATGACGAACGAATCGGAACACAACACATGACAAACGACTATTTGGACAGCGTCATTAAACAACTCGAGTACTACAAAATGCTCGGAGAGAAAACGTTTGATCAACTAACCGATGAGCAACTGTTTTGGCAGGCGAGTTCAGAAAGCAATAGTGTTGCGACGATTGTAAAGCACCTATGGGGAAACATGACATCGCGATGGACAGACTTCTTGACAAGCGATGGAGAAAAGGAGTGGCGCCAACGAGATGCAGAGTTTGATAACGACATAACGAGCAGGGAAGAACTCACAAAGAAATGGAATGAAGGTTGGACTTGCCTTTTTGATGCGCTACGTCCTCTTACAGAAAGCGACTTGTCGAAAGAAGTGTACATCCGCAACATGGGACACACCGTTGTTGAAGCGATCAACCGACAACTCGCACACTATCCCTATCACATGGGACAAATAGTTTTTATTGGGAAAATGGCATGCAACGACCAATGGACTTCGCTTTCGATACCGAAAGGAAATTCAAAAGAGTTTAATGCGGAAAAGTTTTCGAGACCAAAACATAAAGAGCACTTCACGGACGAATATCTGGATGACAATACTTAATCTGCATTCGCTGGATGCTTCCAATGCCCTACGAACTACACTACGAGCTCTGCGTTTCTCTTCTGGCTTCCCCTGTACACCCTGCTCTCGCTGCCAGTTCACTTTTCAAACGTGACTTTTCGTCGGCCGTCATGGACGAGCACAAGGCGCTCAACTCGGAGTGTTGGGGCGACGTTTCCGAGTGCGATGGTGGATGGCTACGTTGGGAAGAGTCTGCGTTCGAGGTAGGCGACGTTGTCACCTTTCTTCCATACCGTACAGTAAAGACAATCACGTAGGCGAATGCTGTGAGTCCTGCGCCCTCGAGGAAATTCAAGCGGACTGTACTGGGCGTCATTGGCCAAAGGATGGTGTTCCAGAGTACCGTCACAATCCATGCATTACATACCAACAGCCCGCCGATGCATACCAGGTAGATCATCGAGCGGGCTGTTTTCGTATTCAGCAGGGACATGTGGGGGGAGGGGCTAGTTCTCGTTAACCGTATCGTACAGATCCTGCAATCGCTTGCGGAGGTGCAATACGGCGTACCGTTTGCGAGCCAACAGCGTGTTGATATTCACGCCGGACTCTTCGGACATCTCTCTAAACGATACACCTTCGAATTCATTTTTGATGAAGACGTCTTTTTGTTCGATCGGCAACTCTTCGAGCCCGGCCAAAACGGCCTCCCAAATGGTCTTGCGGACCAAATCGCTCTCGGGGTTATAGGAGAAGTCTCCAAGAAAACGCTCTACGTTCTCCAGACCTTCGTCCTTCTCGTTGTTCGAACCGATGTCTGAGAAGCTGTCTGTGCGCTTTTTGCGGTACGAATCGATAATACGGTTGCGTACAGACGTAAAGACCCAAGAAGCGATGTTCTCGATAGGCTTATGTACGTCTTGGGAGGCGGCGAGGACGTTTGCGAAAACGTCTTGGAGGATGTCTTCCGCTTCCTCTTGGGTGCGGACGCGCTGACGGATGAATCCGAGATACTTCTTCCGATCGTTACGGAAGAGCTCTTCGATTTGCAGGGCGAGGTCCATAGAATCTCTACCTTCTGTCTGTGAAAAACGTTGTCGATAAACTCCTGCGACTGGTGTGATACCAGTACGCCGACGAAATTGATCGGTTCGCATGAGGCTCCTGCTACGAAATGTTGACAGAAACACACGACTTTTGACAGTGTGTATGTTAGAATGTCGTAGCAGTTATGCCATGTTGTCCGATGTTTGTTCGTAATCGACTTACAAAGAAGGTAGTGGTATTTCTATGCCAAATTTCCTCGAGTTGTGAATAGCCTTGTCATAGCCAGCATCTGCGTGACGCAAGATACCCATGAGGGGATCATAAGTCAATACGCGTGCCAGTTTCTGCTCTGCAATGTCTGTTCCATCGGCAACAATCACCATTCCGGCGTGGAGACTGAGTCCCATGCCAACCCCGCCACCTTGATGGAGTGACACCCATGTGGCACCTCCGATAGCGTTGAGGGCGAAATTCAAATACACCCAGTCGGCAATAGCATCAGAACCATCTTTCATCGATTCGGTTTCACGATGTGGAGAAGCAACGCTTCCACAGTCCAAATGATCCCGCCCGATCACGATCGGTGCCTGTACCCTCCCCGAACGTACCAAGTCGTTAAATAGTTTCCCGGCCAATGCACGTTCTCCATAGCCCAACCAACAAATACGGGCTGGAAGGCCTTGAAACCCGATATGAGCCTGGGCTTCTCGAATCCACATGTGCAAGTGGTCGTTATTCGGGAATAACTCCATAATGGCATCGTCGGTTACTCGAATGTCGTCTGGATCGCCCGAAAGGGCCACCCAGCGGAACGGACCCTTCCCGTCACAAAAGAGCTCACGGACAAAGGCCGGCACAAATCCGGGGAAGTCGAATGCATTGGCCACGCCCGCTTGATCTCGCGCCACGCCACGGATGTTATTGCCATAGTCAAACGTGATGGCCCCGCGACGCTGAAACTCGAGCATGGCCTGCACATGAGCGCCAATGCTTGCATAGGCCTGTTCGAGGTAGGTGGCAGGGTCGGCAAGGCGGAGCACGTCCGCAGCTTCCTTCGAATACCCCGCAGGATAGTAGCCATTGAGTGGATCGTGGGCCGAGGTTTGGTCTGTGACAACGTCCGGTGTGACGCCCCTGCGTACAAGTTCAGGGAGTATCTCGGAGGCATTTCCTACGAGTCCGATCGAGATCGCTTCCTTACGATCCTGATACTCGCGGATGACGGCAAGTGCTTCGTCGAGATTCGACATTTTTCTGTTGCAGTAGCCATCGTGAATACGTTTGTCGATGCGTGATTCGTCTATCTCGATACACAGGGCTGCCGCACCTGCAATCGTTGCTGCAAGCGGCTGTGCGCCGCCCATTCCGCCCAGACCTGCCGTCAACAAAAACCTTCCGTGCAGTGTGCCACCAAAGTGCTGTCGAGCACATTCCGCAAAGGTCTCATAGGTGCCTTGCACAATGCCTTGCGTTCCGATGTAGATCCATGAACCGGCGGTCATTTGACCGTACATCATGAGGCCGAGTTCATCGAGCCGCCTGAACTCATCCCATGTAGCCCACTTGGGAACAAGGTTGGAGTTTGCGATGATGACGCGTGGAGCCATATCGTGGGTTCGAACAACACCTACCGGCTTTCCGCTCTGCACGAGAAGTGTATCGTCGGCCTCCATTTCGCGCAGACATCGCAGAATGCCATCAAACGATTCCCAATTCCTTGCCGCCTTCCCTAACCCGCCGTAGACGATGAGTTGCTCAGGTTTTTCGGCGTTTTCCGGATCCAGATTGTTCTGAATCATCCGGTATGCTGCCTCAATCTGCGACGTCTTACAGGTGAGTGTAGTGCCACGAGGTGCGCGTACAATGCGATGGTCGATTCTTGTTGCCATGGGGTCGCCAACGAAAAGCGTTAGTGAGAGGTTCCGTTTGCTGAGGCGAGTTCGGCGTCGATCTGCGTCAATTGATCCGCTGTGAGTTGTTTGCCTTCAAACACGTTGCGAAGCATCTCCCAGGTGTAGATTCCGGAGTCGTGCCCGTCTTTCCATGCGGCCTGAACTCCGTAGTTGCCAACGGGTGTGAGCTTCACAAGCTCGTTCATGCCGGGCGCAAAGGTCTTCATACCAGCGAAGACTTTTTGACCGAGGATCTCCTCGCCCGTGCAGTAGGCGCACGGACATACGTCGCGTAGGTCGCGCAGAAGGATTGCAGATTCGAATCCGTCCGACCACGTGGAACTCAAGACGGCCGTGTTGCGGCGTTGTAACTGGGTTGGTCTGTGCATGACGCAAAATTCCCGATTTTTTGTGAACTCAGGGCAGGAAGACTTTTGCGAATGATGTTTGTGAGCTTCTCGGTGAGCCAGGTGCTCCCATAAAAGCCCTTCCGCCCTTTGTCCGTAAATTGTCACCTTCCATTCAACACCGAACGACCCATCATGACATCGCGCTATAAGAGTTTCGTGGCCATCGAAGACCTTGAATCACATATTGGTGAGACGGTAACACTCAATGGCTGGGTGTACGACAAGACCGAAAAGGGCAAGCTGATCTTTATCAAGCTTCGCGATGGAAGCGGAACGGTGCAGTGCGTGCTCTTTAAGCCGAATGTGTCGGAAGAGATTGCCGCCGCCGCTGGCACGTTGTCGCAAGAGTCATCTGTGTCGATCACGGGTACGATTCGCTCTGAGCAGCGCTCTCCAACAGGCGTAGAACTCGACGTGATAGATGTTCGCGTGTGGCAAGTGTCCAAAGACTATCCGATTACTCCGAAGGAGCATGGTGTGGAGTTCTTGATGGAACACCGACACTTGTGGCTTCGCAGTGCTCGCCAACACGCCATCATGCGCGTTCGAGGTGTTGTTGTGAAGGCCATCCGCGATTTCTTTGATGGAAATGGATTCCGATTGATGGACTCTCCAATCTTTACGCCGAATGCATGTGAAGGCACGTCGACGTTGTTCGAAACAGAGTACTTCGATTTAGGAAAGGCATACCTTACGCAATCAGGACAGTTGTATGCAGAGGCAAGCGCCATGGCACTTGGAAAAGTGTACACGTTTGGGCCAACCTTCCGCGCAGAGAAATCGAAGACCCGACGTCACCTTACGGAGTTCTGGATGGTAGAGCCGGAAATGGCCTACTTTGATTTGAACGACGACATGGACCTTGCCGAAGATCTCGTAGAGTATATCGTGCAGTGCGTGCTGAAGTCATGTCAGCGTGAACTTGCAACGCTCGGTCGAGACATTTCTAAGCTCGAAGCAGTACGCCGACCCTTCTATCGAATGTCGTACACCGAAGCAGTGGAATGGTTGAACAAGAACGAAGTCAAGCTCAACCGCAAACAGGCAGACGGATCGGAGATTCAGATCGACTTTCCGTGGGGCGAAGATTTTGGAGCCCCGCAAGAAGAGGCCATCATGCAACAGTTCGATAAGCCGTGTATCATTCACCGCTATCCAACAGAAGTAAAAGCCTTCTACATGAAGCGCGATCCAGACAACGTGCAAACAGCGCTTGCAATGGACATGCTCGCGCCGGAAGGCGCAGGCGAAATCATCGGTGGTTCGCAACGTGAAGATGATCACGATCTACTCCTCGAGCGCATTCTCCACGAGAACCTGCCGCAAGAGGCTTTCCAATGGTATCTCGACTTGCGCAAGTTTGGATCTGTGCCGCACAGCGGCTTCGGTCTTGGTGTGGAACGAACGGTAAAGTGGATCACCGGTGCCGACCACATTCGTGAAGTGATTCCATTCCCACGCATGATCTACCGCATCGTACCGTAAGGTTTACGATGCGTGTGGATTGAGTGTCGCGTCGTTCAGCCGTTGTTCAACGATAATCTGAAGTTCCAAACGAAACTCTGGATAGTGTTCGATGATATGATCGAACATCGCGGCGTCGAGGAGATACAGGTCGCAGTAATCTGTTGCACGCACCGTTCCCATGCGTCGACGTTTTGCGAGCAGTGCCATTTCTCCAAAGAACTCACCGTCGTGCAATGCTCCGATAATCTGCTCGGCTTCATTGAGCACTTCTAGCTTGCCTTTACTGATGAAGTACATGTTGCGAGCACTGTCTCCAAACTTGAAGATGATTTCGCCAGGCGTAACAACAATCGGATGCAATGCAATTGCGAGTTCGCGCTTGAGTGTATCGCTCGCATTGCGAAAGATGGGTACCTGCTCGATCACATCGCGCTTCAAATACAGTGACACCTCTGTGCGCAGTCCGGTTGGTAGCCTACTTAACATGGCCGTCTCATCAAGCCCCACGCCTTGTTGCCACATGTAGGTGTAGTAGTCCAGCACTCGATGCTGCATTGAGGACGGCAGCCTGCGATATCGCATGAATGCCATCAACTTGTCGAGACTTGAAACGTGCTCTTGCTTGATCGGATCGAAATTATTCAGCAAGCCAGCGATGTTCCCAATCAGATAGCCATAGAGCACAAAGCCCATCATCATGGCAACGATGGCATAGATCATCTCGTCGTCTGTTTCGGGCGTGATATCGCCGTACCCAACAGTAGCAAGCGTGGTTACGCTCCAATACACGGCCTTGAGATATGCATTTCCTAAGTCGTTCCCTTTCGGGACATCACGAATCCACACCCAACCACATGCCGTGAAATGCACGATCACCACCAGACCGTAGGCGAAGTAGGCAAGCCGAAGCCAATTGGATGCACGAAGCAGCTGCCTGCGCCACTGGTTGATAAATGCCGTTACACGCGTAATCTTTACGAGTGCAAGAAGACGAAACAGTGATGCGGCGGGTAAGGGAAGGATGAGTGGTAGGGCGGCAAGGACGTCTACAATGAACCACGTGCGAAGGTAGTGACGGACTTCTCCGTTGCCTACTTTTCGAGCTCGGAGATAGTGAAAAATTGCGTCTAGAACGAAGACGATTGCGAGACTTACTTGCGCTGCGAAAAGCCAATGAGTGTTAGCGATACCAATGACAATGTCTGCCGGAATGCGTAGTGCAGCATACAACGTTGAAACAACGATCAATAGATTCCACAGTACTTCGCGATGCTGGAGAACATTTCTTCTGTACTTTCGCAGTTCTTGCATGCCGCTTCCATGATGTATACGGCAATTTACGAGCTATGAGATAGAGACATGTCATCGAACACAGAAACGCGCCTAACAGGCGCTGAAAACGTCATTTGGGATCTTTCAGACCTTTACCCATCTGCACCAGCAACCGCACTTCAACACGACCTTGATACTATCGTCGACCGAACGAACGCGTTCCGAGATACGTGGAAGGGAACGCTCGCTGCATCCACAACCGAGCAGTTTGCGACGATGATGGCAGAGTTTGAGATACTGCTGGAGATCCTTGATAGGATGGGCTCCTACGCACATCTCAAGTGGTCTACAAACACCGAAGATCCTGCTAACGGCGCGCTCTTGCAGCTCATACGTGAAACAAGTTCTCGTGCCTGGAATTGGCTTGTGTGGGTCTCAGTGGAGATGTGCACACTTTCTGATGATCGCCTTGCTTCCCTTGCTACCTCGCCAGAGCTTTCAAGGTTTAAGCATTGGATCGAATCGACGGCAGACGCCAAGGAACATGTTCTCTCTGAAGAAATTGAGCAGGTGTTGAGTGAGCGATCTCTGACATCTCGATATGCATGGGTGCGGTTGCACGATGAACTGCAGAATGCTCAGGTATTCACGTTGCGCGGGCAAGAGTACAGTGAAGCTGCAATCTTGAAGCTCCTTCACAACAGTGATCGTACGATTCGAAAAGAGGCGTCCGAAGTGTTTAGTGCGGTCTTGAAGGCTGGCGTGAAAACTCAGTCCTTCATCTACAACACGGTGATGGCAGACTGCTTGATGAACGACACGCTTCGCAAGTACCCTTCGTGGGTCTCTTCGCGCAACCTTGCGAACGAAGTCAGCGATGCTACCGTGCAAACACTGGTTGACAGTGTCGTTGGTCGATTCGATCTTGTTGAGCGGTACTACAACCTGAAGAAGAAGTTGCTTGGCGTAGATGTGATGTACGATTACGACCGATATGCACCGGTCTCCAAGGCGCC
>JBBRES010000015.1:0-21143 GCA_038202665.1 Kapaibacterium sp. (SeqCode)
GTTCGACCGTGTGCAAAACTACGAATTCGACGCGCCTCCATCAACGTCTGCGCAACCATCGTTCAACGGCATCGCCATAGATCACCTTCAGGCTCGATCTCCGCAAGGCAACATCCGCCGCAACCGCCTCAGACACATAGGGCAGCAGAAACTGAATCATAGAGCCGTAGGTGGTCACAATGGCGGGCTCCAGCTCTGCAAACACAGAGGATATCTGCAAAACGTTGGACCCCGGATCGTAGAACACGAAACGTTCACTTCTGCACACCCGCCGAGCGAGTTCTCGAAGCATGCGCTCGACTGTTCGTGCTGTATAGGCATGGGCTGGGAAGGGCGGTCCACGAGTGCTACCGGTGGCAAGAGCAAACAAGGCCATGGGCGACCCTGATTCGTGCACCACACGCGTCCGCAACGTGCGAAGCGTGAATTCCTCGTGCGCGATCGTAAACGTATCGGCATCGAAGAGTTCGTCGCTCCAGATTGTAGACCGATAGCCGGCGTGAGCGGCCATCACACTGAGAATCGACGCTAGCCATGCATTGCTCCAGAATGCTGTACGTGCCGCACGAGAGTAGGTGGCTGGCTCTGCCGACCTCAATCGTCGCCAGTAGATGTCGAAGGTTGAATACTTCACGGCGTCCGTACTCAACCGCCCGTTCTTTAGGGACGCATGCCACAGGGAATCGAACGAGGAGTGATCAATCACATCAGTGGTGTCGTGCGTTCGTAGAATCGCAGCGCTCACAAGTATCAGAAGATGGTGATAGGGCGGCATGGCGATATATTCGTGCATCATTCATCGTAGAACGTGACAATGCGCATCATCACCACCGTTGCCGAAATGCAAACTCTCGTTCGCGATCTCCGTGCGGCGGGTTCGTCCATCGGCTGCGTACCTACGATGGGCTCCCTGCACGACGGCCATGCTTCCCTGATCTCGGCTGCGGCTGAACAACACGGCACGGTGATCACTTCGATCTTTGTGAACCCTACCCAGTTCGCACCCACAGAAGATTTGTCAAAGTATCCGCGTAACCTAGAACGCGACCTCCTTATCGTAGCCCAAGCGGGCGGTACGGTTGTCTTCGCTCCCAGCGTTGAGGAGATGTATCCAGAAGGTTTTGCCTCGACGATACACGTTGGCGGCATCTCTGATGTTTTTGAAGGGGCACGCCGACCAGGACACTTCGACGGCGTGGCGACCATCGTTGCAAAACTGCTGATCGCCACGTCGCCAGACGAAGCCTACTTCGGACAGAAAGACTATCAGCAAACACTCGTCATCCGCGCACTCGTTCGAGACCTTGGTTTTGCATGTGCTATCACGGTTCTCGACACAGTCCGTGAAGCAGACGGCCTGGCCATGAGTTCACGCAATGTCTACCTCACCGAAGAAGAACGAGCACAGGCAAGTACGCTCTTCCTTGCTTTGAGCACTGCCCGAAACATGATTGAGCAAGGTGAACGATCAGTTGTTGCATTGGAAGATGCGATGTCGGCCACGCTGCTCATGGTCCCCGGACTAACCATCGACTATGCATCCGTTGTCATGGCGAATACCCTTGCCACCATCGAAGTCCTTCCATCCGGTTCGAGTGTTGCCCTGCTACTTGCTGTGCGTATTGGCTCCACTCGACTCATCGATAACATGATCTGTAGCACTGGAGCGTAACCATGTCTGCCGTACACATCACTCCACTCACGGAAGAACTCTTCGTCGACTTCCTTGCACTTATGGATGCGTTGGCAGACTATGAAAAGCTCGACAGACCTAGTGCCGAGGCGCGTGAACGACTTCGCAGCGATGCCTTTCGTGAACGCCCTCGTTATCAAGCATTTCTCGCTATTGTCCACGACTCCGCTGTTGGCTATGCTATCTGTTTTGAAACGTACTCGTCCTTCCTCGCCCGACCTTCGATGTATCTTGAAGATCTATTTGTGTTGGAAGGGGCAAGGAAGCAGGGCGCAGGACTCGCACTCTTCAATCACGTTCGTGCGCTTGCACAAGAACGTACCTGCGGACGGATGGAGTGGCATGTGTTAGACTGGAACATGCTTGCTCGCGATTTCTATCAGCGCAACAATGCCCAACACATGAACGAGTGGTTGATGTATCGCATTACGTTCTGATCGCAAGCACGTTACTGAAGAGCTTTATCAAGAAATGCTAGGAAGGTCGCTTCGCTCCGCGTGTACTGTCCTTGCGCTACAAAGACGCCCTTCGAGTTCAATGTGACGTACAATGGATTTGCAACAGTGCCATAGCCTCGCATCAGATCCTGGTTGCCAATGTATGGTTGCGACTTCCTATCTGTATACAATCGCACAAGAATCATTTTCTCGAATCGAGAACGGGTGGACTGCTTTGGAAACATGAATTTTTCCATCCATCTGCAATTCGTACAGGAGAACCCTGTGAAATCTATAAAGATGGGCTTCCCTGTTTTCGCTGCTTCTGCCTTGGCTTTCGAGAGATCATCATACCAATATTCTGAATCTTGAACGGCCTTGCCAGCTTCCCCAGCCGTCGATGAGAGTGGAGGCGCGGCAAGCGCGGCGCCTTCAATGAGCTCGTGATAATTATCGGGTGGTAAGAGTGCTTCGATGTCTGATGCAAGCGGACGGCCCAACATTCCAGCGACGAGCCATATGCCGAGCGAAACGAAAACAACTGCGTAGAAGGCACGAATGCCGCTCACTTTTTCGATAGTGGAATCTAGTTTCATTTCGAACACACCAAGCACATAGAGCGCAATCAAGAATGCACAGCCAGCCCAGATCGCAAGGAATATCTCACGCGGCAACAGGCCAATTCCCCACACGAACTCTGCCGTACTGAAGAACTTGATGGCAGCTGCGATTTCCAAGAAGCCCATCACTACCTTCAAGTTATTCATCCATCCGCCGGCACGTGGCAATCGGTTCAGTAATGCCGGGAACAAGGACAGAACGAAGAACGGCATGGCAAAGGCAGTCGAGAATCCAAGTGTACCAACGGCTGGATAGAGAAAGTCGCCATTGGACGCAGACAACAACAACGTCCCAACAAACGGTACAGTACAGGTAAACGATGTGAGCGAGAATGTGAGGCCCATCAGCCAAACCGACGTAACGCCGTCGCCTTGTGACTTCTGATTGAGCTTATTCATGATTGAAACCGGCACTTGAATCTCAAAAGCACCGAAGAGATTAAAGGCCAAGGCCATGAAGAGAAGGCCGATGCCAAGGTTCAACCAGGGATTTGCCGCAAGGTCCTGAACGGCCGTACCACCAAAAATCACAGAAGCAATGATGCCGATCGCTGTGAACGTAGAAATGATGCCAAGGGCAAAGATGCTCGAATCTCGAAGTCCTTTGCCGCGCGTCTTCTCATGACGTTTTGTGAAGAACGACACAGTAATCGGTATCATCGGAAACACGCATGGCGTAAGCAACGCCAAAAAGCCAATGCCCATCGCGTACAAGAAGAAACTGAGGAGTCCCTTTTTCTTCTCTGATTCTATCTCTGTGGGTGCTGCTGTCGGAGCTTGTACCGTCGTCGGCGCGGCGGCCACCTTCGCTGATTGTGTGGTTACCGCAGCGGCCGTTGGCTCTAGAGTGGTCGTATCGGTAAGCACGGCAGAAGAAGCTTCTGCTGTTACCGTGATGGCAACGGGTAGGAGAATGTCGTCAAGCGGCAGACACGACATCGTATCGCACATCTGGATTGTGAATTTCACCTGCGCCTTCAACAATCCCTTTTTTGATCGTGGATCAATGCGTACTGGAACATCGAGTTCAACAGTTCCGCTCCACTCCTCTATGTTCGTACCCCACGTTTCATCGAAATGACTGTGAGCCGTCTTGGGCGGCTTGATCTTCCCTATTGTTTTAATGACCGACGTTGGCTGCACGGCAACCACCGTTGGTTCAGGACCAAGTCCGTCTGGTCCAATCGCAGCCGTCATCCCGTAGGTATGCCAGTGCTTCTGGATCTTGGCCTTGATATGCAGGACCACAGTGTCTCCAGCCTTCGCCGAAACGGGCGCGATCGGTTGGAACGTGATGTGATCTTTGCCGTTTTGTGCGGTCACCAATGTTGGTGCGCAAGCCAAGAACAGAGCAACGAGGACGGATGTGAAGGTCTTTATCATGGTGCGGTGGGGTTCCGTAAGCGGATGAACCTTGTAAACTTACAGGAAAAAGGCGATTTTGCTTGTTATGACACTAGACGACATTCTCTCCCTCTCGAAACGCAAGGGCTTTGTATTCCAATCATCCGAGATCTATGGCGGCCTGAATGGCTGCTGGGATTTCGGTCCGCTTGGTATCGAACTCCTTCGCAACATCAAGGACGCATGGTGGAAAGCCATGACGTACCGACCCGACATTGTTGGACTCGATGCATCGATTCTCATGCACCCACGCGTATGGGAAGCATCAGGTCACGTGCAGCAGTTCTCCGATCCGATGATCGACAACAAAACATCGAAGGCTCGCTACCGCGCAGACAATCTCATCGAAGAGCGCATCCAATCCTTGCGCAATAAGAAGAAGACCACAGAGGCCGATGCGATCGAGGCACGATTGGCCCTCGTTCAGACCAACGAAGACTACTACAACATCATTACAGAGTTTGCTATTCCCGATCCTGTTTCCGGAACCACGGAATGGACGGAAGTACGGAACTTCAATTTGATGTTCAAGACGTTCATGGGTCCGGTGGAAGACTCAGGCAATGCCGTCTACCTTCGACCCGAAACGGCGCAAGGCATCTTCGTGAACTTCAAGAACGTGATGGATTCTGCACGCATGAAGCCACCGTTCGGTATAGCGCAAATTGGCAAGTCGTTCCGCAACGAGATCAACACTAAAAACTTCCTCTTCCGCACACGCGAGTTCGAGCAAATGGAGATGCAATTCTTCATTCCGCCTGGCACAGAGGGAGAATGGTTCGAGTATTGGCGTCAGCAGCGCTGGGACTGGTTCTTGTCGCTCGGCATCAAGCCCGAGAGCCTGCGTCGCAAACCGCACGACAAGCTCGCTCACTATGCCGCAGCGGCAGAAGACATTGAATTTCTCTATCCGTTTGGATGGGGCGAGGTGGAAGGGATTCATTCACGCACAGACTTCGATCTTGGCAAGCACCAAGAGTTCTCTGGGAAGAAACTGGAGTATGTAGACACTGTGTCGCGTGAACGATACACGCCGTTTGTGATCGAGACCGCCATTGGTGCGACGCGCACATTCATGGCCGTGCTCTGCGACGCATATGCGGAAGAAAACATTCAGAACGACGACGGCACGTCGGAAGTCCGAAATGTTCTGCGCCTCCATCCCTCCTTGGCCCCTATCACCGCTGCTGTGTTCCCATTAGTGAACAAGGACGGACTTCCGGAAGCTGCAATGAAAATCTACAAGGAACTTCAACAGAGTTTCCGTGTTGATTACGATACAAGCGGAGCAATCGGGCGTCGGTACCGCCGGCAAGATGAAGTTGGCACTCCATTCTGCATCACCGTGGATGGAAACACTACGGCTGATGGCACGGTCACCCTTCGCGATCGTGATACCATGCAGCAAGAGCGAGTACAGGCCGACGCACTTGAAGAGATCATCCGACGTCGTATCAAGCGCTGACCGTATTGGTCGGCAAGCACCAACCGTAGGTAGCCTTTCATGAAGAAACGCGCTGTTGTAATTGGCGGGTTCATCGTTGCATCGTGTTCCATTGGTTTCATATCGATGGAAGACACGTCGGTATACGCGCGAATTGGTCGCGCCATGGAGACATTTGGCGCCGTGGTTCGCGAGCTGCACTCTGGCTACGTAGACGACGTAGACCCACAAGTACTTATCGAGGCCGGCATTGACGGCATGCTTGAAAAACTCGATCCGTACACTGTGTACATGAACAGCGGAGAGAGCGAAGACATCGACATGCTCTCTACGGGTACCTATACAGGTTTTGGCTTTACCGTTGGACACGTCGATTCGAACCTCACGATCACAAACGTGCGCGATGGCATGCCTGCAAAGCAGGCTGGATTGCGGATTGGCGACCGATTGGTCTACATCGACTCATCCTACGTTGAACGGATTCTATCAAAAGACCTGCGCAAGGTCACCCGAGGTGTTGCCGGATCAGTCGCGGTGATCAAGGTGCTTCGCGAGGGCCGCACGGATACCATTGTTGTGCGTGTTCGTCGGTCGGAACTCGAACTCGAAAACATCTCCTACAAAGAGCTTCTGCCGTCTAACGTAGGATACATTCGTCTTACCCGCTTCTCACGACGTAGTGCTGAAGACGTGCGCCGAGCCCTCGATGAGTTTCGTTCGAAGTCTCCGCTGAAAGGCGTCATCCTAGATCTTCGCGATAATCCGGGTGGACTCCTTGATGCCGCCGTTGGCATTTGCAAGATATTCGTTCCCAAGGGCAGTGTTATCGTTTCAACGCGGGGCAGGGACGGACAAGACACTCGGACAATCACGTCGGATATCGAGCCATTAGAACCTACCGTTCCCCTTACGGTGTTGATCAACGACCGCAGTGCAAGCGCGAGCGAAATCGTTGCAGGCGCCATTCAGGATCTCGATCGCGGCGTTGTGATAGGCAAACAGTCATATGGGAAAGGTCTCGTACAAACTGTCGTTCAGCTTCCGCACGATGCCAGCATGAAGCTCACAACATCACGGTACTATACGCCATCCGGCCGATGCATTCAGAAAATCGACTATGCGGCCCGACGAGGAACTGCCCGTCCACATTCGGATACGGCGCATTTCTTTACGAAGAACAGGCGAATCGTTCATGAATTGGACGGGATACAGCCAGACACGCTCGTGTCCGACTCGGTCTTCCCGGCAATTGTCCAACAGTTAGTGGATCAAGCCCTTGTGTTCCGATATGGAACCATCCTAAGCGCCACCCTCGACTCCTTGCCGCCTTCCTTCTCCGTCGACAAAGCAATGCTCGAAGGTTTTATCCGTTTTGTGGAAGCTCAGCCGATGTCCAAGCGCTCTAGGGCACTAGCGGATCTGATTGACGCAAAAAATCGTGCAGAGTCCGAATTGTGGGCTCCTTCGATGCTAAAAACGCTTGAGAACACAGAAAAGGCTATGGAACGAGAGGTTCCAAAGGTCATACGGCAGCACGGAGACTTGATTCGAGAGCTTTTGGACATCGAAGTTCGAGCCCGTTTCAGCAATGACCAAACACGCCAATCCCGCTCTTTATCGATGGATGCGTACGTGAAAGCAGCACTAAGAATCGTGACTTCTCAACGATATGCAGGAATGCTTGAGTCAGAATCGGTCGGAGAGCAGTAACTTTGCACCCTTGCATACAAATGTCAACTGACGGAACCCCATGAGAATTACCAAACAATACACGAATCGCGAGAGTCAATCCCTCGATAAATACCTACAGGAGATTGGTCGCGTCGAACTCCTTACCGGAGATGACGAGATCGTTCTCGCTCAAGCGATTCGTCGCGGGGGCTTTGAGGGCAATACTGCTCTCGAACGATTGGTCAAGGCAAATCTTCGATTTGTGGTATCGGTGGCAAAACAGTATCAAAATCAAGGGCTTTCCCTTGGCGACTTGATCAACGAGGGTAACCTTGGATTTATCAAGGCCGCAAAACGTTTTGATGAAACACGCGGATTTAAGTTCATCTCCTACGCCGTGTGGTGGATCCGTCAATCGATCCTACAAGCATTGGCTGAGCAATCTCGTATCGTGCGTTTGCCGCTGAACCGAGTAGGCGCCCTGAACAAGATTGGAAAGAAGTTCAGCGAACTCGAACAAGCCTACGAGCGCGAACCAACCGCCGCGGAATTGGCCGAACAACTCGACATGTCGATTGCAGAGATCTCGGAAACGATTAAGATCTCGGGTCGCCACTTGTCAGTAGATGCGCCATTCGTACAAGGCGAAGACAATCGATTGCTGGACATTCTTCCGAACGATCAGCAACCACCACCAGACAGTGAACTCATGCGCGAATCGTTGCGCGTTGAAGTACAGCAAGTATTGAAGACGCTGAGCGAACGTGAGGCAGAAGTGATCCGTTTGTACTTCGGTTTGGACGATTCACAGTGCTTGACTCTTGAAGAGATCGGCGAGAAGTTCAACCTCACGCGCGAACGCGTGCGCCAGATCAAAGAAAAGGCCATTCGCAGACTCCGCCACGCTTCTCGAAGCAAGGCGCTTCGCGCATACTTGGGATAACACATTAAAGGGCACGCACTGCGTGCCCTTCCCTTATATGGACACTGGATATAGCGAGTATGTTGGTGTGATTGGTCGCACCCACGGTTTGGATGGAACGGTTGTCCTTCAGGACACCGTTGGCCTTTCCATTTCTCTCCCTGCCGGCTCAGAAGTTGGAATCGGTTTCTCGCGAGAGTTCGCTCGCACCTTTGTGGTGCGAGATTTTCACGAGGCATCTCGTGAACCGCGACTCGCCGTTCGTGGGATTGATTCTGCTGAAGCCGCATCCGCCATCATTGATCAAGCCGTGTATGTTCGAGCCGATGCCGTTCGCACAAGCTCCACCGATCGGTATGCTGTTGGCGACATCGAAGGTTGCCACGTAGTGACTGAGGAGGGCGAAACCATTGGAACCATTTCCGAAGTCTGGCTGATGCCCGCGAACGATGTGTGGGTTGTGGCTCGGCCGGATGGCTCTACCATTCCTCTTCCAGTGATCGACGACGTGATTCGCCGGGTAGACCTCGCCGAACGACGTATCACTGTGCACGTTCTCCCAGGTCTTACGGATCTCGATACTGTATCGGAGGACGACCACGATGGCTGATTCTGCTCTTCGTATCGACGTTGTTTGCGCGATACCACAGATTCTGTCGAGTGTTCTAGAAAACAGTATCGTAGGACGCGCCCGCACGTCTGGTGTGGTTACCATTGTGACGCATAATCTTCACGACTTCGCACACGACAAGTTCAAGCACATCGACGACACTCCCTACGGTGGTGGCGCCGGAATGATTCTTGAGTGCGGTCCTATCTTTGAATGCATCGAGGCGTTGCAAGCAGAGCGCACCTATGACGACGTGATCTACCTTTGCCCGGATGGTGAAGTCCTTACACAAGACATGTGCAACGCTCTTTCGATCCAGCGCAACTTGATTGTGGTATGCGGGCACTACAAAGGCATTGATCAGCGCGTTCGCGATGTGTTGATCACACGTGAGATCAGCGTAGGCGACTACGTATTGACGGGCGGCGAAATTGCCGCGGCCGTCCTTGTAGACGCCGTCGTACGACTCGTTCCTGGCGCGATGAGCGATGCAGAGTCGCTCCTCGAAGATTCATTCATGACCGGCCTACTCGATGCACCTCACTACACCAAGCCCGCCGAGTTTCGAGGTCTTCGTGTTCCCGACGTTCTCACAAGTGGGAACCATGCCGCCATCAAGAAGTGGCGACATGAACAAGCACTTCAAAAAACGCAAGATCGCAGGCCGGACCTGTTACTATGATCTACGCGGAACGAACATCTAGCTGCATCAATGATGCGAACCTCGACATCACCTTCACGATCACCGACCCAGGTTCCGACCGTCCTCTCCCCGCTGTTCTCCTGCTCCATGGCTTTAAGGGATTCCGCAATTGGGGATTCTTCCCCATAGCTGCTCAAGTACTTGCCTCGCACGGCATGATTGCCCTTCGAGCGGATACATCGCTCAATGGTATGCGTGGCACGAATGACCGCGTCGTAGCACCCGAGGATTTTGCTCGCAACACAATCTCTGCAGAGCTGCAAGACCTTCACACGCTTGTTGCATCGCTTCCGCAAGAGTTGGGCACGCAATGGAATGGAACATTGCACATTGTTGGTCATTCTCGTGGAGGTGGCCTCTCACATGTTCTCGGAAGAGAACTGCTAGGTGAGCACCAACAGCGCATGCAACTGGGGCGCCTTGTTGTGTGGAACTCCATTGCAGAGTGGCAACGCTGGACGCCCAGACAACGTGATTCTTGGCTCGCCGCAGGCCACATCGACATGGAAAACACGCGTACAGGACAGACCTTGCAGATGCACTCCACCTACCTTGTGGATGTTGAAGACAACGAACAACGGTTCAACATCCAAGAGGCTTCGCGAGCACTGATTGGTCGGCTTCTCTACATTCATGCAGAGCAAGACGTCACGGTATCACTTCGAGAAATTGAAGGCCTTGTGAAGGTGGCAGGGTGTGAAGATCGACTCGTGACCATACCACAAACAGGTCACACATTTGGCATTACTCACCCGGTAGAACGCATCACGTCGGCATTCGTTAGCGTGATTGAACAGACAGCAGATTGGCTTACACAATGAAACGCACAACATGTATCACTTTGTTTCTTGCAACCGTGTCTATCACTGGATGCGAGCTATTTGTAGTTGGCGGTTCCAAGGTCAAACCACAAATCGAGCGGAGTCAGCGCTCCTCTGTTGGAGTGGTGTACCTCTTCAAATCAGAACTTGATAGCGGCAATGTTGAAGCCGCCACAGAACTCCTTGCACATGCCAGCGGGCGCAAGCTCTTGGCAATGGAGAAGTACGAACTCAAAGATGAAGTGCGACGATTGCAGCGGTTGATGTCTAGTAAAGAGGTTACATCAACAAAAACGGACACGCTTAGTGCAGTTGCACACAACGTGTCCGTTCAAATCGACTATATCCGCACGATGTCGTTTGGGACCACTCGTCTTAACGACTCATGGTTCATTACAAAATGGCCAACTATCGCTGCACAATGAACGTGCCTGAGCGAATCTTGCCATTCGCTTCTACGCGATAGCAGTACACACCAGATGGCAGGTATGAAGTTGCAAAGGTGATGTCGTGCGTCCCAGCTTCAAACGATTGGCTGAATGGTTGCAGAACTTCCATTCCTGTAGATGCATAGACATGCGCCGAAACCATGGCCGGCACGTCAAGTGTAAGTGGCATGTGAACACGATCAACACCTGGATTGGGAACTGCTGCTCCTAAGGACAGAACGCCCGGGATTGGCGTTTCGTCTACAGTTGTAGATGGGTCGATGTGACGACTCACAAAACCACCTAGCGTACCAACAAAGACATGGTTCCGATACGTGACAACCATTCCATTAGCGCTTCCGTCCGTTTGATCGCCGTTGAAATCCGTCATACCATCTTTCTTATCTGACCACGTATCGCCAGCATTGGAACTATAGAACGTGCCAGACTTGAACGTCGTAGCATACACTTCGTCGCCCTTGCCGACCCCGAATCCACTCACGTAGTTGCTTTGGAAGTTTGCCGTTGGCCAGCCCGTCAAACAATACTTCCATGTTTCACCATCGTCATCGGAACGGAGTACACAGGCGTTCTGACTTTTCGTGCTTCCCTGAAGTTGATTGCGGCCAACATATACGCGTGTGTTCGAAGACCACACCATATTGCGATAGTTGTCGCTGTCTTCACCAGAGGAAGGGTCTGTGTCGATACGCTTCCAGTTCGTTCCACGGTTTATCGTTCGGAAGAGCCCCTTGTTGTAGCCAATCATGCACCACAGCTTGTCGCTTTCAGGATTGAGGCTAAGGTGCACTTGAAACACAGCCGTGTACGCAACACCAGGAAGCGGAACTTGCGTCCACGTAGATCCCGCATCTTCACTAATGAACATCCGCCGCATTGATGGACCACCATCGATACCAACGGCGATCATCGTGGGCTTGCCAGGTATATTCTTGATGGCCGAGTGCACAACCTGCTTGCTTGGAAGTGATGCATTGTTGCAATCAATCCAACTCACGCCGTCGTCTGTGCTCTTATACACTCCGTTTCCGGCTTGACAAGCAAAAATCACATTGTTCGCGTCAACATCGATGGACTTGATCGGCTTATCCAGGTCGATGCCCACACCCTCATTCCCGTCGTTAAGCCACTCCCACGTTTGACCAAGATCGGCAGTACGGTACAGGCCCGCAAGATCCGTTCCTGCGAATACCATGCCCTTCGTGTTCGACGCCAAACACGTAACAGAAGCCGAAGGCCCTGTGGTCGACGCCCAGAACTTCTGAGCATTGAGGGAAACCGTTGCTAACGCAAGGGCTAGAAGAGAAACAACAAGACGCATGGGTTCAATCCATAGATTTGCACACAATTCTCAAGATACTACTTTCCTATGAACATCCATTTCATCGGTATCGGCGGTTCGGCCATGGGCTCGGTTGCAGTTGCATGCAGCGCAGCCGGTCACACCGTCACAGGGTCGGACATTGCCATCTATCCTCCCATGAGCACGGTGTTGGCTGAAGCCGGCGTCTCATGGTACGACGGCTACGATGCACACCGCATGATGCGAGGGCTTCCTGATCTTATCGTGGTGGGCAATGCCATCTCTCGGGGCAATGCCGAGCTTGAATACACGCTTTCCGAGCGATTGAACATGACGTCCATGGCTGGACTAGTTGGCACGTTGTTCATCGATACGAACATGTCGATCGTTGTTAGCGGAACACATGGAAAAACCACAACGGCGAGTATTACTGCGTGGCTTCTGGAATCTGCAAACCGTCGACCCGGATTCTTGATAGGCGGCGTACCTGGGAATGCGGATGTGGGATGTAGACCCGTCCCATCAGAACTACATGATCAGAAGACCGGTGTATTCGTAAGCGAAGGTGATGAGTACGACACGGCGTTCTTTGACAAGCGCAGCAAATTCGTGCATTACCGACCGACCATTGCTATTATCAATAACATCGAATTCGACCATGCCGACATTTTTCCAGACCTCTCGGCAATACTCCGATCTTTCGAGCAATTGGTGCGCATCGTCCCTGCCAATGGAGCAGTCATCGTCAATGCAAACGATGCTAACGCTTTAGCAACAGTTCGTTCTTCGTATGCTCCAGTTGAGTCGTGCGGCACAACACCGGACGCATTTTGGCGGATAGGAGATCTTGAGTACGGCGCTACGTCGTCTACCTGGACGATGTACCGTCAGGGCGCGCTCTATGGTACATTCACAACGTCTATGCCAGGCGAGCATAGTGTGCGCAACTGCGCCATGGCCATTGCTTCTACTGCCCATGCCGGCCTTACACCAGAGCAACAACAACAAGGCCTTGCCACCTTCCTCCTTCCCAAACGCCGGTTGGAGGAGATTGCAAGGTGGAAGGGTTGCGTGGTGATCGACGACTTCGCGCATCACCCAACTGCGATTGCTGCAACTCTCACTGCTCTCAAGCAAAAGTACCCTACGTCTCGTGTGATCGCCGTGTTCGAGCCACGGTCGAACACGACAACGCGCGCGTTCTTTCAACGCGAGCTGGCTGAGTGTTTTGTTGGAGCAAGTGCCGTGTGCATTGGGCCCGTGAACAGACCAGAACGATATGCGATTGAGGAACGACTCGATACCGTTCGACTCGTGCAAGAGATCGAAGCGCATAACATTCAGGCGTTGAGTATTCCGGCAGATCGGGCATCGGATCCAATGTGGGGTGCAGATGTGATGCTGTTCTTAGAGAGCAACGCTATGCCCGGCGACGTGATCGCCATCCTGAGTAACGGAAACGTTGGGGGTCTTCGACAGCTTCTTAGCGATCAATCCTGAGCTTCTTCAGCGACGATTCAACAACCGAGCCAGAAGCATCGGTACCGGTGACGCGATAGAAGTAGAATCCAGGCGGCACCGTGGATCCATTTGCGTCTTTCAAGTCCCACGCGACTCCACCATTCGCATCACTTGTCTTCACAAGAACAATCGACGTGAAGTTCTGGTCGAATATCTCGATCTGAGCAACACCCGTGAGATTTGCAAAGGTTACCGTACGATCCGTATTGAGATGCACGGGATGCGGGAACACATACACATCGGAAAGGTCCGGTGCTGTGAACACCATTCCTAGCGTATTCCCCGCACCTGTTGTGATTGGCAGACCCGACGTTGCTTTAACACCACGAACGGTTAGATAGTACGTCCGTCCCGTTGCACCGAGTGGTTGCGATGGATCGAATTGAATGCGCACACTGTCCGAGCCATTAGACGTAACGGAGAGTACGCGGCCAGATGGGGCAAGCTCATAGTGCTCTATGCGCTCAACATCTGCTCCTGAGACTGGCTCCGAGAATCGCAGAACAGCCTCGCTGCTGTTTACCACGCGAAGCGATTGCAAGTAGCAGAATGCCGGTAAGGCAGTCGTCGTGATCGAGAGTGCAAGAGTGCCGCTCCGAGTTGGCAAACCAGTAGCATCCGGCATGGTTGAGCATAGAAGGGTCCACGCGCCTGGTGTGGCGCGGAACGGAGGGAACGAGATCACAACAGTGCTATCTCCACCCCGCACTGCAGACGTTGCGATGACGGTAGTGAGTCCATCTTGAGATACGAGCGTAAACACAGATGGCTCCATATCACGAGCTCGCAACATCCCGGAGTACTGTGCTGCAAGTGCAATTCCTCGCAATGCAAGAGTGTCTTCAATAGTCGACGGGGAGATGCGGAGTGGACTCGCAGTAGGATCGTATCGCACTTCTACAACGTTCGTTCGAAAACTCTCCTGACGTCCAGCATCATTCGGAATGGCTACAACGCGGTATCGATAGACTGTTCGCGGAAGCAATGAGTCGAGTCGAATCATCGGAACAGTTGTAGAAGCAAACGTTCGAAAGATCGGACTTGCTCCGATCGTGCGTTGAACATCGTACTGCTTCGCTTCTGCCACGCCGTTCCAACGCAAATCCACCACAGAATCACGAACCAACGACGCACGCAATCCGAGTGGTGCATTGATTCTCAGCGAGGTTGTGTCCTTTTCCAAGAAGAACATTCCTGTGCCGAAGCCAACTTCAGGACTCGTGATGCAGAAGCCAAGTTCATTTACACCGTTCTTATCAAAGTCGTACGTAAGGACTCGTGATGTTGCTACATCATCATGATAGAGGATTGGCTCCATGGTGCTCGTCGCCGCATTCCAACGGAACACGTAGAGTCTTGGGAATACAGAAATGACCACTTCCTTGCCACCCTTCATGTCGAGCTGTCCACCATCCACACCATTACGATATCCGATTCCATAACGAACACTTTCAAAGTGATCCGTCCACACAACTTCATACGCACCATTGCTCTTGGCTTTGAGCATTCGATACGTCCACACGTTTCTGCCATAATCCAATTCGTCGTTTGGTTGCGTACTGTCTGGTACACCAAAGACAACTTCCATGTTTCCGTCGCCGTCTACATCCGCGCCATACACATACCCAGAACCTCCGGCGCCTTCATAGGTATTGATAGTAACAAGATCGAAACTCGTGCCATTGAATTCAAAGACGAGAAGATCTCCGTCTGTATCGCTATACACGAGCTCGGGCGCACCATCACCATCCATGTCTCCAACAGCGCAACTGATCTCGTCATATCGATTGTCTGCAGTCCCTGGTGGCGGCGGCGATGTGTTCACGGCCGCAGCGAGGAATTGATAGGTGCCATTGCGAAACGTATAGGCCACCATGCCCGAGTCTGTGAACATGAATATCTCTTCACGTCCATCACCTGTGATATCGGCCATGGCCGCGGCAGATTTGTTGGAAACAGTATCTGCGAACAAGAGCGTTGCAAATGGAGACGTGCCAATAGTGCGTGGTTGATAGAGATAGGTTTTACCAACTACATGACACAGTACTTCTGGTATTCCGTCGCCATTACTGTCGCCCGTTCCACGCGGGATCAATGTTGCCGCCGAGTCTTTGAAGGTAAATGTCGACGGCACGTAGGACACAGTGCGTATGCGACCAAACGAGCCGCTGCTGAGATCATTCATGTAGAACGTTGGCTGATCATTTCCGTAGACTGGCTTTACATCGTTGAGAACATATCCCACAATCAATGGCGTGGCAACGGTTCTCCATCCAGTAGTAGGCGCTGCATTGTTTGATGTAGTAAACGTTGTTGCTTGCAATGCCGAATCGCCCGTGGATGTTGACGCAACCACCACAACATCATACGTAACACCTGGTAGCATGTCGGGAAGGATCAGCGAATGCGTCCTCGTATGGCGGCGCGTATCAGTAGTTGTTCTCCAACCGCCCAATGAGTCAGATGGCTTGAAGCGCACTCTGAGCATTGTGTTGCGTGATGCGCGCATTGTCAACACAGGCACTGTCCGATCGTCGCGCCACGCATTGATGATCTCAAGCGAGGTGATGGAAGGCGGCAAGGATGCGAATCGCACACGTCGCCTACTCTCGATCGTCCGACCATTACGCAGTTCGACGCGAAGTCGTATGGTGTATTCGCTGTCTTCATACGAACTAATCGAAACATTGCCAAGGATTCCACCGATGCGTTGTTCTGTTGAACGCACGAGTGTATTCCACGACGTTGGTTCGATGCCACTTCCAATGTCAATCGTGTATGCATTGAATGATGTGGATGTGGCTGTCCCCACGATGTTAATTGCAGACTGCGTTGCACGATCTACTTCTTCTTCGTTGAGTGGTGCATCGATACGCACCACGCTCGAACCCGGCATGGCAAGCGCGGCATCTATCTGAAGTCTGCCCGCACCATATAACGGATCCCACCCTGGTTCACCAAGATCGACGCTGGATTCACAAAGGATGCCGCGAAGTTCATCCGCCGTACGTTCCGGCTGCTGCTCTAGTAACAATGCGACTGCGGCGGCTACGTAGGGGGCGGAGAACGATGTGCCCTGCACTGTGCGATAGGAATTCCCCACTGCCGTTGTAGTGATGGACTGACCGGGGGCCGAGAGTGTAATGAGAGAACCCGTACTGGAGAACGGCGAACGGCTATCCGTTTCGCCTGTAGATGCCACAACGATTACATCGGAATAGCCGGCAGGATATTGACGGGACGTAGTACCAGTATTTCCTGCCGACGCGACTAGGACACAACCGAAGGCTGCGGCGGTGCGGATGGCATCTCGGATCACAGGAGAATCCACCACGTCGCCAAAGCTCATATTCACGACACGAACGCCATTCAGCGCGGCATACAACAATGCCGCAGCTACATCATCTTCTTCGGCGTTTCCGGTTGCATCAAACGCACGAAGCGCAACGAGTTTGCAATCGTAGGCAAGTCCCGCAATTCCCGTGCGGTTGTTAGCATGCGCACCGATTACACCTGCCACCGATGTGCCGTGTCCCTGTTCGTCGAATGGAATTCCGTCCGGATCTCGGTCATCTCCGAGATTACGATTGTCTTGATCGACAAAATCGAAGCCGATCACATCGTCTACGTATCCATTCCCATCATTGTCGATCCCGTCGATATCCCCTGTCCGTCCGGCAACTGTTGTTCCGATTGGCCATGGATCGAACCGTCCGTTTCGATTTATATCTTCCGCCGCGTTTACTGCAAACCGGTCGAACAAGTCGGCGTGTTCCCAATCAATTCCTGTATCGAGCACACCAACAGTGATACCCTTTCCCGTGGCTGTTTTCCAAGCCGACGGAGCACCGATCATGGGCAACGCCCATTGCGCTGCGCTCAGCGAATCATTCGTTACTCCGTTGTGCAGCGCGATGCGTCGATTGGGAGAGATGTCTTCTACCCAGGGCAATGCGCGGAGCGAATCACGTTGTTCTGGCGTTGCACGTACCACGATGTACAAAGCAAGGCGTTCCATCGCCTGTTGTTGATCGAGGTTTTGGAGTTGTTCTGTTCGTCGCGCGCGAATGGCTCCACCAAGGAGAGGCTTCATGGTAGGACCAAGAACCGACAGCGGTGTTGAGGGCCGCATACGTATGATGTACGATTCCGTCGCATTCATCGATGCGAAACCAGCACAGATCAAGAGCAAGACCAAACGAATCACTTCAGCTCCTTGCTTCATCAAAAAGATCATGACGTGCAAATGCTAGCGCAACACGGAGTACCGTTGGGTCTACATCTGCATGGATACTCTCGCGCACATGTCTGAGTTTGGCATATCGGTGCGTTCGTACATACTCCAACACATCGGTATAGACGGAGTCTGCTACAAGAGATCCGCGCAGAAGAGGCAAGCCAAGCTCGATGGCCCGTTGCACGGCATGCGCCGTGGCCGCTGGTGTACGATGCATCGCACTGGCTAATTGTTGCAGATCCCATGTGGGTTGCTGCAGTGCCGCTGCTCTGTGTGCGTCATCTTCGTCGGTGATGGGCTTTGGTACGCCTACTCGACCGCTATTCCACGATGCAATCGCAGAAACGAATTCTTCGCCCCAGCGTTCGATAAAGATCTTGCTGCCGTTCCGCCCTTCTCGCATTGCTTTGACGGTTGCGGGCGCGTCCATAGCGAGCGACTCTACCTCTTTCAAACCAATCAACGATGCCGGAGTTACGCCTTCGCGTTCAGCTATGGAATCGCGCAGTGCAACCAATGTATTCAAGAGAGCTATTGAAACTCTTTTTCGTTGCGGTGCAACGAGCGTTAGTGCCGTTGGTATCTCTTGGAGTGACGCGATGGCTTCGGCACTTGCGTGCACAGTCGGATACAAATCGGCAGTCTGTTCAAGCAGACCTTTTGCTAAACACTCATCAATTGTTTCGAGCACCTCGAACCGAGAACGATCTGTACATGCTTGCCACGATACACATCGCTCAAGCTTGTAGTCCGTCACTTTATCGGAAACTGTGCCGGTGACGATATCGGCAAGGACGTGTCGACCGAACCGACCGTTTACTTGTAGAGCGGCCTTTATCACGGCGTCAACAATAGGAGCACGTCGTTCACTAAATGTTGGAGGAATCACCGGTGCAACACAAGAAGAACAGCGACCGCATGTGCCGTCGAATTCGCTATCACCAAAGTACTCCAAAATGAAGTTGCGTTTGCACATGGCAGTGCCAATGTAGCGCATCACAACGTCGAGCTTTTGAAAAGCGTGCGAACGTCGAAGGTGCAACGCTTCCATGTCTATTGGGAGCGCACGAACTGGGAGTCGTTCTCCAATAATCGTAATACCACCGTCGGCATGGGGAGGTGTGAATCGCAGTAGTCGAGCCATCTGGGCTGCATGCATGGAATCGGCAAACTCCTTAGGCGTACAACCGCTTCGTAGAATGAACTCACGGACCGAGAACTCGGCGGTGTCGCCTTGACTCTTTCCGCCAACCACGCGTACGATGGCATCCATCACGAGTTTACGTTCAGGTCGTGCGTGTTCTGCAAATGCGCGCAGGCGCTCATTCGACGTGGTGATCGTGATTCTGGCATTGCCGCCTGCCGTTGTGCGAAGAACGCAGCCATGCCTCTGGAGGATCGCAAGAATGGATGTGACCGTTGCTCGAGGAAGACTCAGCTCTGTTGCAGCTCGAGACTCATCGGCAAGGACCGGCCCTTCTGCCTCGCCACCCTCGCTCACTCCTGCCAAGTCACACAGCCACGTATACACCGCCGCAATCTGTGCGCGCTCCGGATAGGTGGCATTCAGGAAAAACTCCATGAGCCGCTTGTCTTCCGGCATAGCCACCATTGTGCAGGTGGAGGGCAAGCCGTCGCGACCTGCTCTACCGGCCTCTTGATAGTATGCTTCAAGTGTGAGCGTACAATCCGTGTGAATGACGTGACGGATATCGGATTTATCGATGCCCATTCCAAATGCACTTGTTGCAACAAGAATTCGGCACGCTCCATGTACAAAGGCATCCTGAATCTCTGAACGTTCAGCTTCTGTTTTTCCAGCGTGATAGCCGCGTACAGCAAGTCCGCGCTGTTGCAGATCGTGCGTGAGCGCATCTACCCGCCTACGCGATCCGCAATACACGAGAATTGCAGCCTCGGCATCTCGTTTGGCGATGCGAGTGATAGTCTCGGCTTTGTACTGCGTTTGAACCACAGTGAACGTAAGGTTAGGTCGATCAAATCCGCGCACTACTTCTGTTGGCGCACGTAGTGCAAGCAGCGATGTTATGTCGGCTCGCACATCAGGCGTAGCCGTTGCCGTGAGTGCAAGAATCGGAACGCGAGGGAGTTCATCAAAGATGGATGCTATGCTTCGGTAGGATGGGCGGAAATCATGTCCCCACTCAGAGATACAGTGCGCTTCGTCCACGGCCACCAACGAAAGTGGTATCGAGCGAAGGAGGCGTCGGAACGAATTCCCCGCCAAGCGTTCTGGTGACACATAGAGTAGCTTGACATCGCCGTTCTTTGCTCGAGCGAGGATGTTGTTGACGTCTCCTTGCGACATGCCACTATGAATCGCTTCCGCTTTGATGTTCAACGTGCGAAGGCGATCCGTTTGGTCTTTCATCAGCGCAATGAGCGGCGACACCACCAATGTCACGTCGGGGAACAACAACGCTGGAATCTGATAGCAGAGTGACTTTCCACCGCCGGTAGGCATAACGGCAAGGGTATCGCGACCGGCCAAGACAGCCGCAATCACATCCGCTTGACCGTTACGAAAGTCTTCGAAACCAAACGCAGAAAGAAGGAGCTCGCGTGCAGAGGAGATCGTAGGTGCAGGTTGATTCATTCGCACGTCACTTGCACAAGCACCGTTGCAGCAGTCAAGGAGTGTTGTACGATGTACAAGCCGGGAGGTAAGGGTGGCGAGGTGGCACGGCCGCTTACAGACTGCATCTCAGCAGCACGGTCGCCAAGGAGCGAATAAATGACGACGGTTTGTTGCATGGTGCTCTCAAAGAAATCAACGGAAACACGTCCGTCTGTCGTTACAATTCGCTTGAAGACCGGTCGCTGCTGCGCTGGATTAAACAGTCGTGCGCGCGGATCGGTACAAACGCCAACGAGGCTCAGGGAGCCGTCACGAATAGATGCAATCAATGGAGTAGGAAGAAAACTATACGATCTGATACGAAGGGGTGTTCGATCGCTCGAACCAAGTGTGGCGCGGAAAGGAATTGTTAGCAGAGGGCCACTTCCTTTTCGGAGAGGAACGTTCACATAGAGAACGCCGAGTTGTCGCCCAAATTCACTTGGTATTGGAAAACCAGGAACAAGCATCGTTTGGTTGTAATCGAACTCGATCGACATGGTGTAGCCACTCAGGTCCGTACTCTCCGCAACGCTGTCTTGCCAAATCGTAACATTCACAGAGTCGCCCGGTAGAGCCGTGGTCGAATCCACACGAACGACGAGACATGGGGCTGATGATACATCGGCCTTCATCCAAAACTCTTTCAGAACGAAGCAACCATTGCCTG
>JBBRES010000016.1:0-20390 GCA_038202665.1 Kapaibacterium sp. (SeqCode)
AAGTCGCCTTCCGGCGTGTTGGGCAGCTGGGAGGGGTAATACGGCACGACTTCTCCCCGGTACGTATCCTGCCTTTCGGCCCGATCGGACCTCGGCAGATTTGCAAACGGTGCGAACAGTTTCGTGTGGACTGGCGATGAGGAGGTTTAACTGAAATCATTTGTTGGTCTTGATTTGACCACTGGCGCGATAAAGGGATCATTTGAGTCCGATGATGCAATGACTGCATCAGAGCCACCGATGTCAAAAAACGGCGAGTACGTCGTCGGATTCGATGACAAAAACGTTGTGTTGTACAAAGTCAACAAGTGAAGAAAGCAGCAAGTAGTTTAACGCCGCATTCCTAGAGCTCTATGGTGTTGCGATCATGAACGTGATCGGTACATCAATTCTATCTGAAATGGACAGTTTCACCGGACAGGCCGTTACGGAGTTCGTAAGGATTTTGAGGTCTTTATCGTCCATGGCTCGTGGAAGTGTGATCGTTACCGCGAGCTTCCCGATACGCCGAAGCGGATCAGCCGTCATTTCCTTGGTAACCCGAATGCTCGTGCCTACGAGGTCGTATCCGTGCCTATTGGCGGCTAGGCCAAGGTAGGTAGACATGCACGTTCCAAGTGCTGTGGCCAAGAGATCTGTGGGAGAGAATGACTCGCCCTTTCCGTGATTATCGACGGGAGCGTCGGTGATCATGGATGTTCCCGACGGACCATGCGTTGCGGTACTTCGAAGGTCTCCGTCGTACCTGATGTTGATCTCTACCATTGTTCGGCCTCAAATCCGTAAGTTTGTCGTCCAATTTCCGAGCACAAACTACAGAACTCTCGTTATGAGCGTACTCGTCAACAAACAGTCAAAAGTGTTAGTTCAGGGCATTACCGGCGCTGAAGGCACGTTCCACACCAGTCAGATGCTTCAATACGGCACGAATGTCGTTGGAGGCGTCACACCAGGCAAGGGCGGCACAATGTATTCCGGTAAAGGTGAGGATACGTTCACACGTCCGCTTCCCGTTTTCAATGGCGTCTCGGACGCTGTGAAGGCCACGAAAGCTGATGTGTCGATCATCTTCGTACCTGCTCCGATGGCCGCCGACGCCATTCTCGAGGCGATTGATGCCGGAATTGGCGTTGTGATCTGCATCACGGAAGGTATTCCGGTAGCAGACATGATTCCAGTTGCAGCAAAGCTCAAGCAGTCAACTAGCGTGCTGATCGGGCCAAACTGTCCCGGCATCATCACCCCAGGCGAGGCGAAAATCGGCATCATGCCAGGCTTCATCTTCACCAAGGGTAGTGTTGGCCTTGTGAGTCGGTCCGGAACGCTTACCTATGAAGCCGTCAAGCAACTCTCCGACGTTGGCCTAGGCCAAACAACATGCATTGGTATCGGTGGCGATCCAATTATTGGAACGCAGTTCATCGATGCTATCAAGCTGTTTAACGCCGACCCAGAAACGACGTCGATCGTGATGATCGGCGAAATCGGTGGCACGGCTGAAGAAGAAGCTGCTGCGTACATCAAGAAGTACGTGACGAAGCCTGTTGTAGGCTTTATCGCAGGTCAGACGGCTCCTCCCGGACGTCGGATGGGTCATGCCGGCGCCATCGTGAGTGGTGGCAAGGGTACTGCGGCCGACAAAATCGCTGCCATGCGCGACGCAGGCATCCACGTTGTAGACTCCCCCGCCCATATCGGCAAGCTGATGAAGGAAGTGTTGAGCAACGCACCAGCAAGCAAGGCTGCACCTGCCGTGAAGAAGGCCGCGCCCGCTGCCAAGAAGGCTGCACCTGCTGCAAAGAAGACTGTTGCCAAGAAGAAGTAAGTCATCATTTTTTAAACGAACACAACCCAACAAACAACACATGGAACGTACACTCGCCATCATCAAGCCGGACGCCGTTCGCAACAACGACATTGGCAATATCATTGCCATGATTCAAGCGGCCGGATTCAAGGTGCTCGGATGCAAGCTCACGCGCATCTCCAAAGAGCAAGCCGGTGAATTCTATGCTGTTCACAAAGAGCGTCCATTCTATGGCGAACTCGTGAACTTCATGTCGAGCGGTTCGATCGTTCCGATCGCCCTCGAAAAAGACAATGCCATCGCAGACTACCGTGCCCTGATTGGCGCCACAGACCCTGCTGAAGCGGCCGAAGGTACCATCCGCAAGAACTATGCAACAAGCAAGGGCGAAAACGCCGTACACGGCTCCGATAGCGTCGAGAACGGTCGCAACGAGATCGCCTTCTTCTTCGCAGAATCCGAACTGATCGCAAACACCAAGTAACCCACGCACGCAGTTGATGTTGATGAAGGGCGGGGCTCAAGCCCCTGCCCTTTGTCGTTTCTAGGAACAGATGCGCATGGATATCGTTCACAGCAATCCCTATTGGGACGTTCGGCAAGAACCCTACACGGCAGCCACTGGGGTAGAGAGCACCTATTACTGGGTGCATACACCGGGATCCGTCATGGTAGTGCCCGTAGTGGAAGACGGTCGCATTGTGATGGTGCGCCAGTTTCGGTATCTTAACCGCCAAGACAGCCTTGAATTTCCCGGTGGCGGAGTCAAGCCGGGAGTAAGTCTGGAAGAGGCTGCTAGGGCGGAATTGAGCGAGGAGGCAGGGTTTGCGAGTGCAGATTTTGTGCGCCTTGGACAGTTCAATCCCTGCAAAGGACTCACCGATGAGATCTGTAGCGTCTTTCTCGCACGAACACTCGTTGCGACAACTGCCGCTCCAGATCCAACCGAAGATTTCGAGATCGTGCTACTCCACCCACACGAGATCTCGGATGCCATCCGTCAGGGTACACTCTGGGATGGAATGTCCATCGCAGCATGGATGCTTACTATCACATCGCAATTCGGACTACAGCCATGATTCGATCCATCTCCTTCCTTTTCCTCCTTGCCGCCCTCACAACCACTTCTTTGGTTGCCCAGCAGACCAAGCCAGCAACGGCGGGTGTTGCACCGGGTGGACGTGAGTACCGACTCCAAGCGTTGTACCGAGCGGGTATCGCACAGAGCTATGAATTCACGGAGAGCACGCAGGTGGTGCGCACCCATAGCGATAGTGCGAAGAAGACCTATCAGCGTGACGTGAAGTACTTCATGACCGTGCGTTGCTTGGAGAGCATGAAGGGAATCGTGTCTGTGGTTGTCAACCTCGACTCCCTCACCTACTCGTTCACGCAGGATGGATTGAGTGTGTCGTACGATTCGCAGAAAGACATTACGCCGAAAAATTTTGCCGACTTGAACTCCTACATGGGTCCGTTGAACAGATCGTTCGAGCTTACCTATAGTCCGTATGCAGAGGTCACCAAAATCGGTGGCGAACAAATCACATGGATCCGCGACTATCTCAAGGACAACAGTGCCGATATGGACAGTGTGCTTTCCTTGATCTGGAACCAAAGCGTTGCAGACGAGAACTTGCTGCAACTCGGAGATCTCCAGAAACGCGTCATCCCGGGATTGAAAGTTGCTGTAGATTCAACCTGGAAGCACCAGCTCGGGCTTCGCATTGAAGGCATTCGGTACGACGACACGGTGCGTTCCAAGTTCGAGTCGTATTCCGGTGGCTTCTACGTGCTGCGCACGAAGGACTCCTGCGATGCGGTTCGCGACCAGCATGTGCACGTGTATGGCATTCCGTACGTGACCACGATTCTCGAGGGCCGGGCCGCAATCGATCAAACACTTGCCCTTGCAAGTACGGGCATTATTCAAACGCTCACGCAAAACGTCGACGCATGGTTCCGCGGAAAGGCCGCGAATGAGACCTTTACGCAACGCATTACCGCAAAGAATACATGGAAGCTAACCGGCCAATATCAATGGTAGCACGTTGTGCTATTCTTGCCTGCATCACGCTGATCGCATGCAATGGCTCTTCAGACAAGCCGGCAGATCAAGCATCGGAGAACACTGGAACCGCAGGCGTATCGGCGGCCGACACGAGTGGAGCGAAGGTAATCGCTATCGAAGACGCACAACTGGATTCGTTACGGCTACGATTCGAGCAAGGCGATGTGTATCGGTATCGGGTGACTCAAACTTCTGAGGGTGGCTCTGATTCCGTTGTTGCCACAACGAAAACCAAGCATGTGTACACGAAACGGATCAAGTCTATTCGTAGCGACGGCTCCTATGAAGTGGGCATGCGTTTCGACAGCATTCAGGTAAAGGCCACCGTTCGCAACCGTCAATCAGGCAAAGTGCTGGAAGAGCAAGAATACCGCTCTTCAGATACGGCCATGCGTAAGGATGTGAAGTACATCAGCTTCAATGCGTTGTTGGGAGAAGAGATCACGATCCTGACGAACGTGCGAGGTCAGATCCAGGAGATATCGGGCGTTTCGAGCGTCGTGAATCGCATCATGGCCTCCAGCCCGAGCATTCCGAAGGACTACGCGGCAGAACTCACGAAGCAGATCGAAATGTCTGTGTACGCAACGTTTACAGAGCAGGAGTATCTGCGCTTCCCTACCGAGAAGCTCGACTCCACGAATTCATGGGTAACGTCTACATCGGCCCCCGTCATGAACATGTTCACGGCCAGCAACACGGTTAAATACCATGTTGCCGCAGTGAAGTCTGTGAAGGGCCGTCAGCTTGCTGATGTCGAAGCCACGATGAACGGAACCATCACGCTGCAAAAGTTCCCGGCGGATGCACCTATGAAGGTTAGCCTTTCTAAGTCCGTGGTCAAAGGGTCCGGTCGGGCCATTATTGATGTTGCCAAAGGCTTCACCGTCTACAAACAGAACGACGTGTACACTATCGTTGCCGCGAATGTTCGTATTGTTGCCACCGGCGAGCAACGAAATGTCTCGCAGGAAACGACCATGCGCTATACTGTCGAGCTCCTCCGCTAAACCATGCCGAAACGTCAACTCGATCTCCGTAAGATCTTTGCTCCAAGCGATACAATCGCCTTTGTCGTGATTGTTATGGGCTTGTTTATAGCCCTGTTCATCGACGAAATGGCTGTTCGCCTGATCGGAGTATGCATCGCCATTCTCGGTGGTGTTGCTCTGTTTATGATGATCTCTCCGCGCCTGCTGGACCTGAACGTGAGCAAGCGCAACGTTTCGCAGCAAACGAATCTTGGACAAACCACAAAGCAAGACAACAAGGGTGTACGTACGGTGTTCGACCCCGAGGAATTCCGCAAGGAGTTTGGTGCGGAAACTGAAGCCGATGCAAGTACCACGTTGTCCTTCATCGATGAATACCAACAGCCTTTATTTGAAGACACAGAGTACAAACCCCCGATTCCGATTGTGGTGCCTTCGTCAGAGATGGGATTCAAGCCAACCGTGAAGCCCGCAGATGCGATCTCGACAGAATACCTTGGCGACGAAACGTCGGGCGTTCGTATCGTTCGGAAGAAGCCTTCAGAGAAGAAGGTAGACACTCCACTTCTTCGCGATACACGGCCACTGCGCTCCTCGCGCGTAGAACAAGAGCCGGAACCAGAACAACCTTCTGTCGATGACGAGCGTAGCAACATGCGCAGACGCATTGAAGAACGGAAGGCCGCGATGCAATCTGCTCCCCCTTCACGAAGCACTGCACGACCAAAGACAACCGACGTAGAACGGCACCTCTCGGACGACGTCACGATACGTCCCAAAACTCAGCAGACCCCACCGGTAGAGAAGACTCCGTCGGAAGTTCCGAAGCCCGATGTGTCGGTCGACGCGCCTCTCGACGTCTCGATCGATGCGCCGATCGACGTGTCGCTCGACGTTACGCAAGAGATTGCGAACGACGTGGTGTTGTCAGAGGTCACGGACGACGCGGCGCTCGATGCACCTCGCGAGATCACACACGACGTATCTCCCGAGGTTCCCCTTCCTGAGTCAGTACAAGAGGAAGACGCCAACAAGGAAAGTCACAAGCGACGTCAGCTCAACTTCACCATCAACGACTTTATCGATGAAGAGACTGTGGCCACCGATGAGCCGCGTAAAGAATTCGACCATTTGTTGAATCGTGTGCTGCAAGTAATTAGGTCTATGACGAGTGCACGCACAGCGGCCTTCTTCTGGGTAAATCACGAACGCAATCAACTGGTGGTAGAAGCACGCATTACGGATGCGACGGATTCATTCACAGAAGAGCGCAAACTGCCGATCGGTGACGACGTTGTAAGTCAGATCGCAACCTACCGACGTCCCGAAATCCTTACCGCCATTTCCCCTGCCGCAGAGCTCGACCTTCTTCCCTACTACTCACGTCGCGCAGGAACCGTCTCGTTCATCGGTGTTCCTGTGATCTTCGGAGGCGCCGTGATTGGCGTGCTCTGTGCAGACTCGCAGGAAGTAGATGCCTATGATGCGATTACCGTGGGATTCTTTGGACACTTCACAAAGCTTATCAGTGGACTTGTTCAATCGTACACCGGCAAGTTCGACCTCTTGCAATCGGCGCGTACACTGCAAGCAGTGAATGCCTTCCGCAACGAGATCCGAGGATCGTCCATCACGACGCCGATTGTCTTGAATGCACTGATCGACGCGTCGATTCAGGCAATGGATATCAGCACCATTGGAGTGTGCACGTACAATGCTGCGGGGGCACAGTGGGAAGTTGGCGCGGCACGAAGCGTTGAGCAAGCGTACGACCATCTGGTTGGACGTCAGGTGTCGTTGGAAGAATCAGAAGTGGGACAGTGCATTCTGTCCGGAAGAACCATCCACAGCACGCCTTCCTATACAGCCATACGAGCCATTGCGGGCGAGCCGCACATGGACGGCGGACAGTTCATTGCGGTACCCTTAAAGAGCGCGTCGCACAGCTATGGAGCCCTTTACGTAGAAAATCCGGGCGCATCGCTTGCGCAACAAGACATTGGAATTCTTGAAACGCTTGGTGAGTATGCAGGCACCGTTATCGAACAACTGCGATACAACGAGATGTTGCGCGCCAGTGCCTTGCTGCACTTTGGTACGGGCATTTTGAATCGCAACGGATTCATGCTGCGGCTGAAGGAAGAGTGCACGCGATCTACCGACTTCGATTCACCATTTACGTTGTGTCTGTTGCGCATAGACCGAAGTGATGTGGTCGAGCGTGCGTTGGGTGGCTCCGAGAGCAAAGAGCGCATTCTCTTGCACGTATTGCAGATCGTACAACAGCAGATTCGCGACTACGACGTTGTCGGACATATCGACGATGATACACTTGCTATTGGACTTGTAGCACGAGATGCACAGCGTACGCAGTTATGGATGGAGCGCCTTCGTAGCGAGGTTGCGAGCTCGATTATAACCGTAGACGACAAGCGCTTTACGGTAACGGTAAGCGTAGGTATCGCGCTCTACAATCCGTCTGAAAGTCATGAGCGACTACTGGACAACACGTATGCCGTTCTTGCTCGTAGCGTGAAGCAAGGAAACAAAGTAACGGTGTTTGCTTAACGCGCCTTTGGCGGTGCTGTGCTGAACCGTGCGATTACCGGACAATGATCACTTACCATATCTGCATCCTCTGCAGATAGAAATGCACGAAAATTCTCTGAACGTTCCGTGCCCTTGATGAGTCGCTGAAGGATGGACGGGCTCACCACTACATGGTCGATCGTGACGTAGTTTTTGTCTCTACAACTCTTTACACCGTCCGTGACGAACTTCATGTTCGAAGACTGTACGAGACTCGTCAACGTGGCGCTAGTCGCGCGCTGCGGGAAGTCGTTGAAGTCGCCCACCACCATAACGTTCTGTCCCCCGGCCACGTTCAGCAATGAATCGGACCACGAGGTAATCACATCTACCTGATGTGCGCGAACACGACGCGACTCTTCGCGCATTTCTGACGTTGAGTCATATCGCGACGTGCTCTTGAGATGCACGACCATCATCTTCCACGAGAGATCGCCCTTTGTACAGTTCACGACGAAACCGGGGCGGTTGCGACCTGGCACGATGGCCACGGGCATGTACTCGCCTTCTACGCTTACGCTTACCGATGTGCGCCATAGCACGCCCACATTCTGATCGCGTGCTGTTGTTCCTACAACGCCCTTCCACCCGTCCAAGTACCGCAACACCTTCTTCAGTGCAGCCTCGTTCTCTACTTCTTCGATACCAAGTACATCGGCTCCGGTTTTCTCGATGATGTCTGCGATGCGCAGATAGTCTGCATCAGCTCGTTGCTTCTTGTCTCCAGACCCATCTCCGAGCCACTCCATGTTGAACGTCCCAACGGTGACAAACTGAGAATTGTCGAAGGATGTGGATGAGCAGGAAGAAAGAACGAGGAAAGTGAGAAGTGAGAATGGACGAGGAAAGTGAGAAGTGAGAAGTGACAAGTGACGAGTAAAGTGAGAAGTGAGAAGTGAGAAGAAATATGAATTCCTGCCGGGAGGCTGCCGGGAAGCTGCCGGGAGGCTGCCGGGAGGCTGCCGGGAGGCTGCCGGGAAGGAGAGCCGTGAGGAGTGAGAAGAAACGAGGAATGCGCATACTACTTTCCTGTAAACATGGCTTTCACAACGTAGCCGGCCACTTGAGGATTTTCCTTCAAGCGTCGGGTGCTATAGCCATACCAGTCTTCTCCAAAGGGAACATAGATGCGCACGGTGTGACCGTCCCGTAGGAGTTTGTCACGTCGGTCTTCGCGAACGCCGAGCAGCATTTGGAACTCATACCGGTCGGCTGTGAGGGAGCGTTCCCGAACAAGTGATTCAGCATCAGAAATCAAAGATTCGTCGTGTGTTGCGAAGTGCGCCTTGGCTCCTCCATCCACGAGAATTCGTGCGAGGGATCGATAGTTCTTGCGAATCTCGTCGGCGTCCTTGAACGCCACGGAGGCGTCTTCTACGTAGATGCCTTTGCACAAGCGAACGCTCGGTTGGTACTCTAGTAGTGACTTTATATCAGACTCGGAACGGTGGAGATAGGCTTGGATCACAACGCCAACATTGTCGTAGCCGAGCGCGCGAAGCCTGCGGTAGAAGTCGAGGGTGACGTCGGTGTAGGGAGTGTTCTCCATATCCATCCGAACGAACATGCCAAGTGTGCGCGCTTTCGACACAAGCGAGGTGATGTTCTCAAAGGCAAAGTCTTGATCGATGTCGAGTCCGAGCGACGTAGGCTTCACACTTAGGTACGAATGAAGTTTGTAGGTGTGTATGGCGTCGATGACCGACGAGGCCATCGTCGTTTCGTGAACTGCGCGAGAACGATCGCTCACAAACTCGCCAAGCACATCTATCGTACTTGCGGCACCCTTCTTCATCAAGCCTTGTGTGCAGGCTACTGCGTCGTCGAGTCGTGGCCCGGCGATGTATCGCCCGGCCACGATCTTGACTATACTTTTCGGAATAAACGGAAGGGTCGCGACGACCAACGAATTGAACAGACTCACAGCGCGTCCCCTTGATGTATGCTTATCGCACGACGTTCAATGTTGATGTCGTGGAAACCGATCCAGCGCGGACAACAAGCTGATACGATCCCGCAGCAACATTCTGCAGCGAGAGCCTGATTGCATGTTCGCCACTACCAGTAATCTCTGAACGGTCCAGAATGGTAATCGTCTGACCAGCAGCGTCTACTAGCAGTACTGCGACGTTCATGGCTCGTGCTGTCGAAAGTGTAAGCAGTGCGTCTGCGCTCGCAGGATTTGGAGATACGCCCACAATGCGAAGGTCGTTCTCTACAACGTCAGACTCTTGAACCGACACAGCCGATGCACAAGACTCCACCGTCACATTGTCCAGTGTTGCCAACAACGTCGCTGCGGTGTTTGCGTTCAGCACACGCATTTGAATCTTCGTTCCCGTGGCGACGGCCTTAAGGGAGTTAGAAAGAGAGAATGTCTCGCCAGGGTACATGTCAACCGACACTGCCTGCGCAGCATTTAACCAGTTGACTCCATTATTCGTTGAGAACTGAATGCGAATCCGATCGATGAAATCTCCTGACCACCGGAATTGATTCACAAAGTTGTTGCACACCGTGCCGCCCGTTACTGGAAGGAGCATGGAGAATCGAGGTTCGCCGATTGAGAATGCTCCGCCTGCAGATTCAATCGATCCAACCGACTGGCGTACGCGAACCATAACACTGTCCGACACGATCGATGGCACGGTCCAATCGAATGATGCTCCAAGCACGCCCGTTGTAATCGATTTCCACGATTTTCCTGCATCCATCGAATAGAACAAATCGCAATTGCCAACAGCAGCGGTCTTCGTCCAGCGAATGGTGTATGTAGATCCGCTAGCAATGCGCTCGCCGCCCGTTGGAGCGCTAAGTATGAGTGGGAGACTCACGGAGTAAGAAGCCAATGTGGTGTCGGCAACATTCGCATCTTCGTCACTCACCAACCTCAGCAACAGTTGCGTTGTATTCAAAGGCGGTACCTTCCACATGTAGGATCGGTCTGCCGCATTAATGCCCGACTTTACCGTAGACCAAGCACCTCCGTTGTTCACAGAATACTGCATCGTAAGTGCGCTAACACGAGCCGATGCCCACGTGACTTCAACGTCGGAACTCACAGTAAACGATTGCGCTCCACGTGGAGTGGCAATTCGAATAGTCGCCTTTACAGGTGCTTGTGCACACGAACCTGCGACCCACGACTTCATTTTCGCTGCCACCTTGGTACCGAACGTGAGAGGTGTTGTGGAGCCATTCACCAAGTGACAGTAGCTCATGATGGTTCCTGGGCGCACCTTTTTCCCTGTGTTGAAACATGCGTCGGTGCCGTCACTCTGCAGCTGACAGGTATCTACCGGCGGATTCCAATAGCAGTTGTGCGTGTGTGGAGCCCCAACGTTGTGACCCATTTCGTGAGCAATCACAAAAATGTCCCACGTGAAAGCATTCGAACGCGTAGGATCTCCAGGCATTGGTCCTTGATCGCCAAACATTGTGCTAACGCCATATCCGCCCTGATCGCCCTTGTTGCAAAGGCGCGAGCCAGATTGGCCACCGTAGGCGATACCACCAATGAACAATCCGCCTTGTTGGATCTGCATGGTGAAAAGGTGGGCAAGGTGGCGGTCGACGTCGTTATAGTTGTTCGACCAGTTCAGCGAGAACTCACCGAGCAGTGATCCGGGATCGAGTCCATTCTTTGTATACGGCGTTTCGAATTCGTTGGTGTACATCTGGATAAGCGTGATGTAGAACGTAGCGTCTACTTCTAGCTCGTATGCTTGCGACAAACAAGCAACTACCTTGATGAAGTAGGCCATAATCTGCTCGTCCGACTTGCCTTGGTTGTGCATCTTCTGCCATAGATCTTGATTCACTTCAAGGGCAAGCTTGAGTTCTCGCAAATACTCCGCTTGAGCTTGTTCGCCGTTTTTGACTGCAGACTCAAGCATGTGTCTGCCATCGGTGGCAGGATTTGATGGCAGAGACTCTGCTCCACATGTGAACTGATTTCCCTTGGAAAGAATCATGCTCTCGGGCACCACCATGTGCGGCACAGACTGTGGCGTTGCCAACGAGGTGTACTCAGGGCCTACATTGAGCTTCTGACCATCCGACAATTGGATGAAGCCAGTCAGATCGCCCTTCGTGTAGTGAAGCGAGACCATCGTTTCAGGATCGCCGTCGATTGTTCCTCTGTAGGAAATCACCGGCTCTACCATGATTGGCTTCATGCCGCCCTTCCGCCCTACCAAAATCTTCGAATTCGCGTCTACCACGGCGCGTGTGCGAACAAGGTTGAGTGTTTGCGCACCCATGGTAGAAACGGGGAAGTTCATCAGTTGGAGCGTCGCCGGGCCGTCGGCAAAGGCCTGACGGGCTGATTCGACGTTCAACGCAAATCGATACGGCTCAAAGCTCTGGGCACGGACATCTTTCGATGGCGTGGGCGTTGTAAGGATCGACCGAGCGTCGACGGTACGTGACGGCGTACCCGCAATGGCGCTGAATGTGACCAGGCAGGCAACGATGACAAGAGAAAACAACTTCATAGATCTCCTCGGGGGGGACAATTCTTAGTGAGTCATAAAGATACGGAATCGACGTTTTCAGGATGCGTTCTTAGGAGGCAGAAAGCGCAGCGTTCACGATACCAACAATGTCTGCGTGAATGACATCGCGGTCTCGAACTCCGTCGATCACATGAAATCGATGCGGCTCGGCGGCGGCAATGGCCAGATAGCCCGCGCGAACTCGATCGAAGAACTCCGGACCCGAACGTTCCATTCGGTCCGGGCCACCAGACGTGGTATGAAAGCTCAAACGTTGCTGAGCGGCCTCATACGGCACGTCGATAAAGAACGTCACCAACGGCATGATGCCGCGCGTGGCGATGTTGTTACAGGTTTGCACTTCTGCCAGATCGAGCTGTCGTCCATACCCTTGATAGGCCGTGGTGCTGTCCGAATACCGGTCACACAGCACGATTTCCTCACGCTCGAGGGCTGGAACGATCACCCGCTCAACAAGCTGAGCTCGGGCGGCGTTGAAGAGGAGAAGTTCCGCCGTACTGGTAATGCTTTGCTTATTGCTGAGTAGGATGGAGCGGATCTCCTCGCTAAGTACCGTTGCTCCCGGCTCCCGCACCGTTAGCGTGCGAAGTCCGCGATCTTCCAACACGTCCTTGAGGAGTGTGAGCTGCGTCGACTTTCCGCTTCCGTCGATCCCTTCAAACGAGATGAACATCCGATTCCTCCGATGGCAACCCTGCTATGAGCACAACACATTCACCCTTCACTCCACCACGAGTAGCGATCGTGATGGCAACCTCTGTGGCCGTGCCACGCAAATATTCTTCGAATTTTTTTGAGACCTCTCGAGCTACCACTACTTGCCGGTTGGCGCCACCGAGGTCGACCACTTCTTCAAGAAGTCTTCCAACGCGATAGGGCGATTCGTACAAGACAACGGTTTCACGTCGCTGAAGAACGGAACGCATGAATGTTTGTCTGCCCTTCTTCTGCGGTGGGAAGCCACCAAAATACAATGCATTCGTTGGCAGTCCGCTTGCCGCTGCCGCCGTCACAAAGGCGCATGGTCCCGGCAGAGCGATCACAGAAATGCCCGCCTCTGCACATGCCCGCACGGCGCGAAATCCAGGGTCCGATATAGCCGGCATGCCCGCGTCGCTTACTATCGCCACGCGCTTTCCTTCACGCACGAGCTGCACAAAAAGCGAGGCACGCTCTTGCTCATTGTGGTCGTGGTTGGAAAGGAGGCGAGGAGCATGGATACCTAAGAGTCGCAGGAGCGACCCAGTGTGTCGGGTGTCTTCACAGGCAATCACTTCGGCCGTTCGCAAAACATGCTCTGCACGTCGTGTGATATCGTCTAGGTTTCCAATGGGCGTAGGAACAAGGTAGAGAGCCGGTTCCAAGGGGTGTCGGTCTGTTGTTGACGGCTGTCGAACAAACTCCTTCTCTTCATCCGTCTCTGCGCGTCGAGCTTCAAAGAAGGATGTGAGCATGGCCGAACACTCGTCTTCGAGAATACCTGTTCGTACGATGCACCGATGATTCAGGCGCGGATCGTCTACGATTTCGAACACACTTCTGCATGCGCCAGTCTTGGGATCGGCGGCTCCGTACACCACCGTTGGAATGCGGGCGAGCACAATCGCGCCGGCGCACATAGCGCAAGGTTCGAGCGTGACGTAGAGTGTGCACCCTTCAAGGAATTTTGCATCGAGAACCGCTACGGCGTCTTCGATCGCCATCATTTCTGCGTGTCGGGTTGGGTCGCGCCGTTGTTGAATGGCATTACCGCCCCTGCCAACCACAACGTCGTCTTTGACGATCACGCAACCAACAGGAACATCGCCCGCATCTGCCGCCGCCTGCGCTTCAATCAGCGCCAAGCGCATGAAATGTTCGTGATTACTTGGCATTGCGAGCTTGTTCATACACTTGCGTGTTGCTCGGATCCAATAGGCCAAGATCGGCCCACACTGTGCCGATGTTCGTTCCCTTGAACACGTCTGCAAGCTCTGGATACTTTGCATCAAAGAATGTTTGCAGGAGCACACTCCGATTCGAGATTTTCTCACGCTTGAACTTCGCGATCGAACCGATCACCGCCGCAAGTGCATTTCTACCCATCTCTTTGTTCTTGCCGTAGATATCGATCGCGTCGTGATAGTCAAAGATCAGTCGACGGAAATCCGCATATCGAATGTCGAGCAGTTCTGTAATGCGCGACATCGGCGTGATCTCTCCGGGCTGGTAGTAGGTGTTAAACGCGCTCTCGCTTGCTGCAGATGCAAGCTGGGCAATTCCTTGCGCGGCCTTCAACACCGACGTGCCACCAAGGTCGTCATACGTGTCCATATCCATCCCTATGGCCATAAGCACATAGAAATCCAACCTGCTCGAAAACTTATCGTAGCGCATGGCCTGATACGTGAGCGTTGGATTGAGTGTGTAGTTGAATGACCAATTCTGATCGTACACGCGGAGCAATGCACCGCCCGTGTTGGGCTGATTGTTTACGAGCCGTTTGGAGACAAGAGCCAACCGTGCAGAGTACGTGTTCTCGTTGCGACTCATCAAAAAGATCGTTACATCGATCGGAATCTTCTCTCCATCCCACTCACCCGATGTGTAGCGCTGGTTGTTCAAGTAGGTGCGCACGTCGTTGGCCATAGACTGCACTTCCAGCCGCTGATCGAGCGGTATCTGATCCATGTTCACGTTTACGGTGGCGGTGATCTCTTGAGCGAACGTTGTCACGTTCATCAGGGCTCCTGCCACTAGTGCCATGCAGGCGATACGAAAGGTCGTTCTCATGAAGATCCGCGGATTGGTGTCGAAATGCCGTACAAACATACACACGTGGTCGCTCTGCCTTGCGGGGATCCTACCACTTACACCACAGACGGCAATGGTGGAGGTGGACGGGGTGAATGCACCCACATTGTGCGCTGCGTTGCCCGTTCACAGACTGTTGGTACGTCTCGACCCTGCCCCCTTTGGCCTTCCAGAGCTCTCGTCTGTGCGACTCGACGCGTCCATCGTTCAAAATGGAACGCTTTGCCTGGCAGGATCTGTGTCCGGTTCGTCAGGTGGTGGCTGGACCGAGTTCGTTCTCCGTCCCACGGCATCCTATGTCCTCACATCTCGATGGACGGTGGGCAGCACGATGCTTCTCAAGGTGGCGGGGGCGCAAGGATTCCCTGCGGTGGTACAGGCCGACGTGATGTTGTCGTGTCTAGCACACGTCGATGCGGAGTGGACATTGGCAGCGATGGTCACCACGGTGGAGTCGTCCGTGCGCATGGCATGTGCCAGGCGGATCGACACGAACTGGACGGTAGAATCTGGTCTGCACATCACCGCATCTACCGTACCATCTGTTGTGCTGCATGGTCGGTATGCAGACCCCACGATTTCGCTCGGCGTTGGCATCGAAAGCGCACCAACGCGCCTGCGCATCGCGACGATGATTCCCACGTCAACAACCTTTACGCTCGGATGTTCTTTGGAGTACACTGCACAGCTTGGCATGTCTGCATCGCTCTCGCTGTGTTTTGTTGCATGGTAGTGCGTGGTGTTGCGGGTGACGCAGATGATCTTTTTCTCGATGATGTGCAACCTGTAGTTGATGCGGTTGACCGATTTCGAACTGACCCACTTCCGTTGCGTTCGATAACGTCAACAGAGCTTTTGGTGCTTCCAGGCTTTTCACGCAGAACGGCAAGTGCCGTGATTCGATTGGCGCGGAGTGACTCTACACTGTCGATCGACGGGATCGCCGACTCGCTGTGCCTTTCACCAGACCAACGCGTTATGCTTTTCTCATGCGCTACGATGCAATCCGCGGCTGTGCCAATTCGCGTGATCATGCGTGCGCGATTGGATGCATCGATGTCTATGATGCAACGCACCATGATCACCACTCCCATAGGATCATTCACCACCACAACGGTGCGCGCCTCGCAAGAAAACATCGCGGACGGATTCTTGAGTGGTTCGTTTCGCACGTCGTACGGTGGATGGACGATGATGGCAGGAGACATGAGGCTATCGTGCGGACGTGGTCTTGTCTTTGGCGGTGCGTCGTTCGCAGGCACCGCTGTTGTGAATAGTGCTGCCGTCATGCACGACGCTCGTGTTGCGCCATGGACGTCGACGATGCGCACGGGATACATGCGAGGCTTGAGCGTGCAGTCTGGACCTGCAACAGCACTGCTCGATGCGTCGGGTCGTGTGGGCGCAATGATGCAGTGGTCTCAACCTCGCGGCAGTATCGGCATTGCGGCCTTGCACGATGGAGGCCTCACCGTTGGCTCCGTCTACGGAACGCAGCAGATCGGAGTAACAGAGTTCGCATGGGAGGCAGCCGCCATGAATACTGGCCTTGCGCTCAGTGCAAGCATCATGGTACCTATGGTGCGAGGTCGCGTGGTGATTGCTCCTCGCATTTTCACCGAGAATTTTTACTCACCTCATGCCGTGACGTTTTCGGCATCATCTGCCGTGGCGAACGAGGCCGGTATCTATACCGGTGTGCAGTGGCACGGACGCGACGACGAACTCACCGTTGCATGTGACGTGCGTTGGTCACTAACGCGACGCTACGGTCTTCCGTCACCAAGCGATGCCACAGAACTCTACGCAGAGTGGAGACATGTGCTTGAGCGCGGCACATCGCTCACAACACGACTCCGATACGTGCACGATGCCGATGGATACCGTCCACCCGATTCGTCGGTAACGATGGTGATTGGGCGAGGAAAGTTTTCTGTGCGTGTTGATGCAGAAACGCAGATCCTTTCCTCCCTTCGCCTTCGCTGCAGACTTCACCTTCAGCAAGCAGTATGGGATGCGGTACGTCCGTCAGAACTAGGCACCATGGCCTTTGCAGAGATACGTTGGCATATTTTGGACAACCTCTCACTCATGATGCGATGGACGGCATATCGCATTTCCGATTTCGAGGCAGCCATCTATCAGGTGGAAGACCTTGTACCGGGACTGATGCGCAGCACATTGCTGTTGCACAACGGCAGTCGTGTGATAGGATCTGTTCGATGGAAGATCAGCGACGTGTGTGCGGTCTCTGCTGGCATCACCACACCGAACGCTACGCTTGTTGTTCAGACGGACGTTCGTTGGTAACGATCTCGCGATGCACGATAAGGCGCGCGCCAGGTTGGAACGACATGTAGAACCAAAGCCATTCGATCATCACTTTGAATCGGTTGCGGAATCCGATGAGTGAGGCAATGTGGATGGCGGCCCAGAGTGCCCACGCCAAGAAGCCCGAGAATGAAAGTCCGAAAACTTGAGCAACGGCGCGAGCCCGCCCAATGGTGGCCATCGAACCTAGGTCGCGGTATCGGAACGGTTTGCGCGACCCTGCTGCAACATTGTCTTTGATAATGGTTGCCGCATAGGAACCCTGTTGCATTGCAACCTGCGCTACGCCGGGGAGATCGCGAAGATTGGCCGCATCGCCGATCACGTACACATCGTCGTGACCCGGAATCGTACAGTCGTCATTCACGAACACTCTACCTTGTCTATCGAGCGGAACATCAAGATCGCGCAGGATTGGCGACGCTTGATTTCCTGCCGCCCAAATCACATTTGTACTATAGATGAACTCATCACCGATCTGCACACCATCAGCTCGAACATCAGTAACGGGTGTTGAAAGCTGCACTTCTACGCCAAGGTCTTGCAACGAGGCCAACGCTTTTGCAGAAAGGCCTTCGGTGAAGGCGGTAAGGACGCGAGGGCCGGCATCTACGAGGAGTACGCGAACGTCTTCACGTCGTAGTGCGGGAAAGTCTGGAAGCATCGTCTTCGTACTGATCTCCGCGATCGCACCTGCAAGCTCTACGCCTGTTGGACCTGCTCCCACGATCACGAACGTGAGGGCACGTCTGCGAGCCGTAAGGTCGCGGTCGCGTTCCGCTTTTTCAAACGTTGTAAGCAATCGTTCGCGTATGAGCAGTGCATCGTTCAAGTCTTTCAATCCTGGCGCGGCTGCCTCCCATTCCGGATGACCAAAGTAGGAATGACGCGCACCTGGGGCAAGGATAAGATGATCGTAGGAGATCACTCCACCATCGTGCACGATCAAGCGTTCTGTCGTATCGATGTGGAGTACGGTCTGCATCAGCACATGAATGTTTGTGCTACGGCGTAGGATACTTCGAATGGGCTGTGCAACATCGCCCGGTGAAAGTGCGGCAGTCGCTACTTGATAGAGCAACGGCTGAAAAAGATAGTGATTTGTTTTGTCGATGAGAATGACATCAACGTTGGAATTGCGGAGACGTTTTGCGGCACTCAGTCCACCAAATCCGCCACCGATAATCACGCATGTTCTACGTCTGCCTGTTGCCATAGTTTTTCATCAGCGCATCAAAGGCTGCTACTTCGTTCACAAAATGTTCTGCGATGGGCAAGGAAAACGGATTCGAATAGTCGAGTCGTTCCGGATGCCACTGCACCGCAAGGAGAAAGGGCTTTCCACCAATCGATGCATCACCCCATTCAAAGGCCTCGATCGTTCCGTCTTCCGCAGTGGCAGCCGACGTGAAGAGACCCGCAAGCTTGTCGATACATTGATGATGGGCAGAATTCGTTGTTCCATCGAGGGTGCGACACATACGCTTGAGAATCGATCCAGGTTCCACTTCCAACCCGTGCACACTATCATTTCCATCAAGTGCACGATGTTCCGTATGCGATGGACGTTCTGTGGGCATGTCTGCAAAAAGCGTGCCGCCATAGGCAACATTCAAAATCTGAAGTCCTCTGCAAATGCCCAGTGTTGGCATTCGCCGCTCGCGTGCTTCGTCAATCACTGCAAACTCAATCGCATCCCGATGCAGATCTGGCGCTTCGCTCAGTGCAGCACGTTCTGGCATGCCATATCGCGACGCTTCTACGTCGGGTCCGCCCGTGAGCACCAATCCACTACATTCTTCCATGCGCTTGACTGCCTCTTCAGGTGACGCTGCCGTGTAGAGATCTACAACTTCTACACTTGCATCTGCGGCTTTCAGCCATTGTTCATACATCGCATACTTTGCGGTTCCGCTAGCTCGAGACACGGCAATCTTCATCGTGCAATCCTTTGAAGAAGAAGTTGTTCGAAGGCAGTCTTGCCTTCGTCAAACAAAAGTCGAATTGGTAATACTGCCACCTCAATACCCGACAACGAAAACTGTTCCGCATACTCTACAAGCTTCACAGCATCTTTCTCTGTGGTTACGACCATGCGTACGTTCTCCTTGCGTGCAAGGTTGATCATCATCATCACGTCGCGCTTTCGAAACCGATGGTGATCCTGCAACGCCATGTGCCGAACCATCGTTGTGGTTCCTGAAAGCGCCTGCAACGACGCATGAAATCGCTCTGGATTGGCTATGGCAGTCACTGCAATCACACGATCTCGCAACTCCACACTTTGTTGAACGTTGGCAAGGGAGGCAAGGCTATACGCGTTGCGTATCTCTGTGTGCGTGCGTACCACAAGTGCGTCTGCGCGCATGAATGGACGTACATCACTCTCGCTCACGCCGTTCTGCGTGAGCAGGACCACGTCGGCCCTCTCAAGTGATGAAAGCGGTTCGCGCAAACGTCCCTCCGGCAACAGTCGTTGGTCTGCAATAGTTGCCTCGTTCACGAGCACCACATCGAGATCTCGGTAGATCGACCGATGTTGGAATCCGTCGTCAAGAATGATCACGGTGGCACTCGTATGTTCAGCGACCAGCGCTGCGCCTTCTATGCGCTTCTCTGCTACAACCACGGGTACTTGCAAACCATAGGCGTGAAGCATCGCTTCGTCTCCCGCCTGCCGTGCATTCATCTCGATGTCTGCGTTGGAACGAACAATGCGGGCTCCACGCGTACTACGTCCGTACCCGCGCATGACGATGGCCGGCTTGAAGCCATGTTCTTGCAACATTCTCGCAATGGCGTGCACCGTCGGTGTTTTTCCCGTGCCTCCAACGCTTACGTTTCCAACACTGATCACCGGCAAGGATGCGTGGTGCACGTCTGCACGTCCGTCTGTGTAGCGCCGATTGCAACGTGCAATCATCAATCCATAGAGTGCAGAGAGCAACCCCATTACAAATCTCCCCCAAGCACGTCGAGGTGCTTCGATGTGAGTTGCACGATTCTCTCGATGTGCTCTCGTTGTGCGGTGACGGGAATCATCACCGGCTCTCCAAACACAATCTTGATTGCTGTAAACGGATGTGGTATGCGAAACCGATCCCACGACTTGTGCAGTACTGTTGCCCTACGGATGCGCACTCTGCACAACACCAGTGGTACGCGTGCACGTTGAGCGGCAACCACAGCGCCGGGTTTGCACGTGTGGCGCGGACCTCGTGGACCATCCGGCGTTACTAACACCACATGGTTCTTGGCAGCACCTATCATTGCATCGAGTGCCTCCCTTC
>JBBRES010000017.1:0-20268 GCA_038202665.1 Kapaibacterium sp. (SeqCode)
GCGATGATGGTTTCAGCCACATTGCGAGGCACCTCGTCGTAGCTGCAACGGATGGTCCGATGCCACAAACGCGTGAGCACATCCTGCTTGCACGTCAAGTTGGTGTACCTCGTATCGTTGTCTTCATGAACAAGGTTGACATCGCAGACCCTGAACTTGTAGACCTCGTAGAACTCGAGATCCGCGAACTGCTCACCAAGTATGACTTCCCAGGCGACGACATTCCGATCATCAAGGGTTCTGCACTCAAGGCACTTGATGCAGCATCTTCTGATGCAACGTCGAAGGATGATCCGGATATGGAATGCATCATGGAGCTCATGAATGCAGTAGACACCTACATCCCAACACCGGTTCGTGATATCGACAAGCCATTCTTGATGCCAGTAGAAGACGTATTCTCGATCACAGGTCGTGGTACGGTAGGAACTGGTCGTATCGAGCGTGGAGTTGTAAAGATCAACGAAGAAGTAGAAATCGTTGGCTTTGGTCTTCAAAAGAAGACCATTGTAACAGGTATCGAAATGTTCCGCAAGCTGCTCGACGAAGGTCGTGCAGGTGACAACGTTGGTTTGCTCCTTCGTGGTGTAGACAAGGAAGAACTCGAGCGCGGAATGGTTTTGGCCAAGACCGGTTCGATCACACCGCACACGAAGTTCAAGGCACAAGCCTACGTACTCACGAAGGAAGAGGGCGGACGTCACACGCCATTCTTCACCAACTACCGCCCACAATTCTACTTCCGCACAACGGACGTAACGGGTGTATTGGATCTTCCCGCAGGACTAGAAATGATCATGCCTGGTGATAATGTTGACAATCTTGACGTCACCCTGATCACTCCTGTTGCTATGGACGCTGGATTGCGCTTCGCTATTCGCGAAGGCGGTCGTACGGTCGGTGCTGGAGTTGTGACGGAAATCATCGAATAAGCAACGCATAGAATCGGAACAGAGGGAAGGAAAATGCCTTCCCTCTTTTTGTCTCCGACCTAGCAAGAGCCTTACAGGAGAACTAACGAGTGGCAACGCAACGCATTCGCATCAAGCTTCGCTCATACGATCACAATCTGATCGATAGATCGGCTGAGCGCATCGTCCGGACGGTAAAGCAAACGGGAGCCGTAGTATCGGGCCCGATTCCATTGCCAACGGAAAAAACTGTCTACACGGTGCTTCGTTCACCGCACGTAGATAAGAAGTCTCGTGAGCAATTCGAAGCACGCGTGCACAAGCGTTTGATTGACATCTTCAGCTCTACGCAGAAGACGATCGACGCGCTCATGCGACTTGAGTTGCCAGCTGGAGTAGATGTCGAAGTGAAGGTGTAAAGGACAGACCCAAATGATCGCATTACTTGGACGAAAAATAGGGATGACGAGCATCTTCACTGAAGACGGTGCATTTGTACCGTGCACAGTGATTGAAGCTGGACCATGCCCAGTAACGCAGGTGAGAACCCTGGAGAAGGACGGATACACAGCGGCGCAGATCGGATTCGGTCTCATCGCTGAGCGGAAGGTGAAGAAGCCACGTGCCGGACACTTCGCGAAAGCGAACACGGCGCCGGTGCGACACCTGAAGGAGTTCCGTCAGCTTGCCAACACGGTTGCACTTGGAGACATTCTCACGGTGGAGACCTTCGTAGCGGGAGACAAAGTAAAGGTCTCAGCAACGAGCAAGGGTCGCGGATTCCAGGGTGTTGTCAAGCGTCACCACTTCAGTGGTGTTGGTATGGCAACGCACGGTCAGAGTGACCGTCCGCGTGCTCCAGGTTCCATTGGTTCGTCGTCATTCCCATCCCGTGTTTTCAAGGGACTACGAATGGCCGGACGCATGGGCGGAACGCGCATCACAACGCGCAATCTGACTGTACTGCGGGTGATGCCAGAAAGCAATCTCCTGTTGGTAAAGGGCAGCATTCCGGGAGCACCGAATGCTATCATTGAAATTGTGAAGCTATAAGAGAACACGACCATGACAGTGGATGTACGAACAAAAGACGGTGCCGCAGCTGGCACGATCGAGCTCCCAGAGTCGGTCTTCGGAATCGAGCCGAACGAGCATGCCATGTATCTGGCTGTGCGAGCATATCTCGCGCATCGCCGTCAGGGCACAGCGAAGACCAAGACGCGCACGGAAGTGCGTGGTGGTGGCAAGAAGCCGTTCAAGCAAAAGGGAACTGGTGGAGCACGACGCGGTTCAAGCCGCTCGCCACTCAACCCTGGTGGCGGTATTATACACGGTCCGGTTCCGCACTTGTACAGTGTAGACCTGCCAATCAAGGTCAAGCGCCTTGCACGTAGGTCTGCGCTCACGCTTCGCGCGAGAGAATTGAATCTCATTGTGGTAGAGGACTTCACTCTTCCATCTGCGAAGACCAAGGACATGGCATCCGTCCTCAAGGCATTGAAAATTGATGGTAAGGTGTTGGTGTTGCTTCCGTCGGTCGATCAGACCATTGTGAAGTCTTCGCGCAACATTCCGGGAGTGACAACATTTCCGGCAGACAAGATCTCGGCATACGATGTGTTGAGTCATGGAAAGCTTTTGATCTTCAAGAGCGCCATGCAAACACTTGAACAATCATTTGGCACGAACTAAGAGACGGCGTACGACATGATCACAGTGCTCAGAAAACCGGTGATTACAGAGAAGGCCACTTCTGTGGGCTATCTGCGCCAATACGTCTTTGAAGTCGATCCGAACGCGAACAAGGTCCAGATCCGCGCGGCTTTGAAGCAGATGTTTGACGTTGAGGTGGACAGTATCCGTACTGTTCGCACCAAGGGCAAGGTCAAGTCACGCATGACGCGTCGTGGAGTTCAGACAGGTCGCACAAACCTTCGCAAGAAGGCCTATGTGACGCTGAAAGAGGGACAGACGATCGACGTGGTGGCGGGCGAAGGCGGATCGGAAGACTAACAGCAAGAACGGAAATCGGAGAACGCATCAATGGCTATTCGTAAACTCAGACCGATCACACCGGGCACCAGGCATTACAGCTTGAGCACGTTTGACGAGATCACGGCAACAACGCCGTTGAAATCTCTCACGTCGCCGCTGAAGAAGTCTGGCGGACGGAACAACACTGGACGTGTCACATCACGTCACCGTGGTGGTGGACACAAGCGTTTGTATCGTATCATCGATTTCAAGCGCAACAAGTTAAACATGGAGGCAACGGTCCTCACGATCGAGTACGATCCAAATCGTACATGCCGCATTGCACTCGTAGAGTACACCGATGGTGAGAAGCGTTACATCTTGGCACCAGACAAGGTGAAAGTTGGAACGAAGATCATGTCAAGCGAGAATGCCGACCTCAAGGACGGCAACGCACTTCCGCTGAACAAGATCCCATTTGGTTTGTACGTACACAACATTGAACTCAAGCCGGGCAAGGGTGGACAGATGGCGCGTAGCGCAGGAACATCCGCACAGCTCGTTGGACTGGATAATGGCAAGGCACAATTGAAGTTGCCTTCAGGCGAGATCCGCATGGTGCCTGGCAATTGCATGGCGACACTTGGAACGGTCAGCAATGGCGAGCAGGAGAACATCTTGTGGGGTAAGGCCGGACGTATGCGTTGGAAGGGTGTTCGCCCTCAAACGCGTGGTATGGCTATGAATCCGATCGATCACCCGAACGGTGGTGGAGAAGGTCGCTCGAAGTCCGGTGGTGGACGTCAACATCTCCGTTCGCCATGGGGTCAGCTTGCAAAGGGTCTCAAGACGCGCAAGAAGAAGAAGGCGTCCAACGATCTCATCATCCGTCACAGAAACGCATAAACGACGCGAACTCGTAAGGATCAGAACCTATGCCTCGTTCACTGAAAAAAGAACCATTCATCAGCTTCAAGCTGACAAAGAAGGTCGATGTGATGAATGCCAACGCAAAGAAGGCTGTCATCAAGACATGGGCACGTTCGTCGGTTATCGCTCCTGATTTCGTGGGACACACGTTCGCCGTGCACAACGGCAACAAGTTCATCCCCGTGTATGTAACGGAGAATATGGTCGGTCATAAGCTGGGTGAGTTTTCGCCGACGCGGACGTTCCGGGGACATTCCGGAAACCGTAAGGATCTCAAGACAGGAAAGAAATAACGAGACGCAATGATGGAAGCACGCGCAATCAAACGGTACACGCGGTCATCGCCACGCAAGATGCGGTTGGTGGTGGACCTTATCCGCGGCAAGTCGGCGGCATTCGCTCTTAACGCTCTGCAGTTCTCGGACAAGCAGGCGGCAGAGATCGCGAAGCTCACGCTTCAGAGTGCCATCAACAATCTTCAGCAGAAGGACGCGGGAGTAGATCCTGAATCCATCTACGTGAAAGAGGCCTTTGTGGATCCAGGTCCGACGATCAAGCGGATCTCGCCAGCACCAATGGGACGTGCCTTCCGTATTCGGAAGCGTTCGCACCATCTCACGATCATCGTTTCGGTGAAACAGTAACGGAGCACTTCCTTGGGTCAGAAAACACATCCTATCGGTCTTCGCCTTGGCATCATTCGCCAATGGGAGGCAAATTGGTTCGACGAAAAGAACGTAGCGGAGAAGCTTCAAGAAGACTTGATGGTTCGCAACTACATCAAGAATCGTTTGAAGAAGGCTGGAGTCGCTCGCGTCATCGTTGAGCGTACAGCAAAGCAACTCCGCATCACGATCAACACTTCACGTCCAGGCGTGATCATTGGTCGCAGTGGTAAGGACATCTCGCAGCTCGAAGAAGAATTGCGCAAGATCACAAAGAAGGAAGTAAAGATCCTGATCAGTGAGATCAAGCGTCCAGAGCTCGATGCCCAACTCGTTGCCGATAATATTGCACAGCAACTCGAAGGACGGATTTCATTCCGTCGAGCGATGAAGAATGCCGTGAGCTCCACGATGCGAGTAGGCGCAGAAGGCGTCCGTATCATGTGTTCAGGACGACTGGGCGGTGCCGACATGAGTCGCACCGAACAATACAAAGAAGGTCGCGTTCCGCTGCACACGCTGCGAGCCGACATCGACTATGCACAGGGCCGGGCAGAGACCGTTTACGGTTCGCTAGGCATCAAGGTGTGGATCTGCCGTGGCGAAGTGATCGGCAAGCAACAAAGCAAAGAACAATAACAACCTCAGCTGACGAACCGTTATGCTCATCCCAAAAAGAGTTAAGCACAGGAAAACACAACGCGGACGCCGTCGCGGCAAAGCGTATCGTGGATCCACCGTGGCATTCGGATCTTATGGTCTCAAGGCGCTCGAATGTGCATGGATCACTAACCGCCAGATCGAGTCCGCTCGTATCGCCATCAACCGCTACTTGCGTCGTGATGGTAAGGTGTGGATCCGCATTTTCCCAGACAAGCCGGTCACCAAAAAGCCAGCAGAAACCCGAATGGGATCTGGTAAAGGTAATCCGGAGCTATGGGTAGCAGTGGTCAAGCCGGGGCGCATTTTGTTCGAGATCGATGGAGTGACGAAGGAACGCGCGGTGGAAGCCGTACGTCTCGCATCGCACAAGCTACCGATCAAGTGCAAGTTTGTTCAACGAGTTGATCTGGAGGCCTAAGTCATGAAGGCACGCAAAGCAGCCGACCTGAAGGGTCTTCCAACGAACGAGTTGGTAGCCTTTCTAAAGGAAAGCGAAGAAAACATTACGAAGCTCCGCTTCCAGCTCGTCCTGGGTCAACTCCAGGATACAACGAGCATCCGCACGATGCGCAAGGACATCGCGCGTATGAAGACGATCCTTGCTCAACGCGAGAATTCTGCCAACTGATGTCGATGGGATGAATGATGGCCGAGAACATGAACGATACAACCACAGTAGCTACGAGCAACAAAAAAGTTCGGACTGGCAAAGTGGTAAGCAACAAGGCGAACAAAACCATCGTGGTGAGCATCGAACGACAAGTTGCTCATCCGTTGTACCGCAAGTACTTCAAGGTATCCAACAAGATCATGGCGCACGACGAGCGCAATGAATGCAACATTGGAGACACCGTGAAGGTTATTGAGAGCCGCCCGCTCAGCGCACGCAAGCGTTGGACGTTGGTCGAGATCATCGAACGAGCGAAGTAAGGAAATGAGACCATGATCCAAGAAGAATCCAACCTCGTTGTAGCCGACAATTCCGGTGCTCGCAAGCTTCGTTGCATTCGAGTACTCGGCGGTCACGGTAAGCGTTATGCTTCCGTGGGCGACATTGTTGTCTGCTCTGTTAAATCGGCACTGCCGCAAGGCGCTGTCAAAAAAGGTGAAGTGGTGAAGGCCGTGATCGTTCGCACGAAGAAGGAATTAGGACGCCGCGATGGTTCCTACATCCGCTTCGACGAAAACGCAGCCGTCATCATCAATAACAACTCGGAACCTCGCGGAACCCGCATCTTCGGACCGGTCGCCCGTGAACTTCGCGAGAAGAATTTCATGAAGATCATATCGTTGGCACCAGAGGTTATCTAACCATGAAGCTCAAGATCAAAAAAGGCGACACTGTAAAGGTGATCGCAGGCAACAACAAGGGTTCTGTAGGACGTGTTCTTCAGATCAACCCCACAGGCATGCGTGTTCTTGTTGAAGGTGTGAACCTTCGTTCCAAGGCCGTTCGCCCGTCACAAACGAATCCCAATGGCGGTATCGTAAAGCAAGAAGCTGCGGTCCATTACAGCAACGTGCAGCTTGTCGACAAAAACGGCAAGGCCACACGTGTAAAAACGGAACGCACAGAATCCGGTGCCAAGCGAATTGCCAAGACGACGAACGAAGCTCTCTAACAACGACTACTCTCAGGCGTACGAATCATGGCGAAAACAGTAGTAAAAAAGGTTGACTTCAAGCCCGAGGGCGCGCGTCTCGAAGACGTCAAGACCGCGGTAGCTCCTGCTCGCCTTGCCGCCTTTTACCATGAAAACGTGGTACCGGCTCTGCAGAAGCAATTCAACTACACGTCACCTATGCAGGTGCCACGGTTGGAGAAGATCACGTTGAACATTGGTGCCGGAGCGGCAGCATCGGATACGAAGATCCTCCAAGCGGCAGTGAACGAACTTGAACTCATCACAGGTCAGCGTCCCGCGGTCACACGCGCTCGCAAATCCATCGCGAACTTCAAGCTCCGTGAAGGCATGCCAATCGGCGCCCGCGTTACGCTTCGTCGCGCACGGATGTATGAGTTTCTCGATCGTCTCATCAACATTGCGTCACCACGTATTCGCGATTTCCGCGGATTCTCAGACAAGAGTTTTGATGGACGTGGGAACTACACCCTTGGCATCAAAGAGCAGATCATCTTCCCTGAAATTGACGTCGACAAGGTAAATCGCATCACGGGTATGGACGTAACGTTCGTCACCTCTGCGAAGACCGACGAAGAGGCACAAGCACTTCTTCTAGAATTTGGTTTTCCATTCCGCAAACGGGATCAACAGTAATGGCTAAGAAGTCCATCATCGCTCGAAATGAAAAGCGTCAGCGTCTTGTGGCCAAGTATGCTGCTAAGCGTGCCGAACTCAAGGCTGCTGGTGACATGGTAGGCCTACAAAAGCTTCCACGGAATAGCGCAAAGGTTCGCGTTCGCAACCGTTGCTTTATGACCGGACGTGGTAAAGGTGTGTATCGCAAGTTCGGCCTTTGCCGGAACATGTTCCGCTTGCTTGCCCTCGAGGGTAAGATTCCGGGCATTCGTAAGAGCAGCTGGTAAGACACGAGCCGCCAACAGATTCTGAACACGACAACGACAGACCATTATGCCAGTATCAGACACCATCGCCGATTTTCTCACGCGCATTCGCAACGCCGTCGCTGCAAAGCACAAGACGACCGTTGTACCATGCTCGAATTTGAAACTCGGAATCGCCGCCATCCTTAAGGAACAAGGCTTCATCGCCGATTTCGAAAAGGTTGACGACGACAAGCAGGGCGTCCTGCACATCAAGCTTCGTTATTACCTCGGTCAGCCCGTTATTCGCGAAATCAAGCGAGTAAGTAAGCCCGGACGTCGCGTTTACGCGCCGGTCGACAAGCTTCCGCGGGTTCGTAATGGACTGGGTATTGCAATCGTGTCCACACCTCGCGGTGTGATGACCGATAAGCAGGCGCGCCGCGAAAACGTGGGCGGTGAAATTCTCTGTACGATCTGGTAAGCACGAGTAGCGTAGGAGCGATCAGCATGTCACGAGTTGGGAAGAAACAGATCATCATACCGAAGGCCGTGAATATTACGGTAGCAAACGGTGTGATCAACGTCAAAGGACCTAAGGGGGAAATGCAGTTTCCCTTGAACGGGGCTATCTCCTATCAGGTAGAAGGCGACGTCCTTTCATTCAGTCGTACGAACGACGATAAGAAAATACGTTCACTGCACGGCTTAACGCGTGCAATGATTGCCTGGATGGTGGAGGGCGTTGTCAATGGCTTTACGCGCAACCTTCAAGTGGAAGGCGTGGGCTATAAAGTTGAATTGCGCGGCAAGAACTTGCTGCTCAATCTTGGCTATTCACATCCAATCCTCTTCATGCCACCCGATGGAGTAGAGTTTACCGTGACCACGCCAACGGTGTTCGCCGTTAAGGGCATGGACAAGCACCTCGTGGGCGAAGTCGCCGCGAAGGTCCGCAAGCTCCGCCCACCTGAGCCGTATAAGGGCAAGGGTATTCGCTACGAAGGTGAGTTCATTCGCCGCAAGGCCGGTAAGTCGGCAGGGAAGTAAGGACAAAGGAACGAAACGATGAATCGACTAGACTCAAAATCACATCGCCAGGTACGTCGCAAAATGCGCGTACGCCGCAAGGTCACGGGAACACCAGAGCGCTATCGCTTGAGTGTGTTTCGGTCGGTGAACCACATCTATGCGCAGATCATCGACGATACAACGTCGAAGACTCTTGTCTCGGCTTCAACCGTCGAGAAAGAGATTCGCGCCCAGATCAGCAAGGACATGAACAAGTCCTCCGAGAGCAAGCTCGTTGGAGTTCTCTTGGCACAACGTGCCAAGGCGAGCAACATCGAACGAGTGGCTTTCGACCGCAACGGCTACCTGTACCACGGTCGCGTGAAGTCCCTCGCAGAGGGTGCACGTGAAGGTGGACTCGATTTCTAAAGAACGCATTCAACCGGAGAATACTCTGTGGCAAAACATAAAGTCTCTGATCTGAACTTGAAGGACAAGATCGTCTACGTTGGACGTACGGCGAAAGTGGTCAAGGGCGGACGTCGATTCAACTTCTCGGCCATCGTAGTGGTGGGCGACGAAAACGGTCACGTTGGCTTTGGCCTCGGCAAGGCTGGCGAAGTTTCCGATGCTGTGACAAAGGCAACGGAAGCAGCTAAGAAGGCCGTTGTTCGAGTGCGCCTCCAAAACGGGACGGTTCCTCATCAAGTGATCGGCAAGTTCGGAGCGGCAAAGGTACTCGTGCGTCCGGCAACGCCAGGTACGGGAGTTATCGCAGCCGGTGGTGTTCGCGCCATCTTGGAATTGGCCGGTGTCAAGGATGTGCTAACGAAGAGTCAAGGCTCGTCGAATCCGCACAACACGGTGAAGGCCACCATGGCAGCATTGGCATTGTTGGAAGACGCTGGTTCTGTGGCAGCACGCCGCGGAGTGTCTACAACAAAGGTTCTCATCGGATAAGCAAGAGCAAACGAAGGACAGGTATCATGAAAATCAAAATCACACAGGTACGCAGTATCATCGGCACGCTCAAGTCGCACAAGGCCACAATCAAGGCTCTTGGACTTGGAAGTCCACACAATACTGTGATCAAAACCAAGAATCCACAGATCCTTGGAATGGTGAACGCCGTACGGCATCTGGTGACAGTTGAAGAAATCGCAGAGTAACACTCCCTATGACCATGAAACACATCGGAAATCTGTCGCCCGCTCCGGGCTCGCGTCATAAAAAGAAGCGCGTCGGTCGCGGTGCTGGATCCGGCCACGGTGGTACTTCCACACGCGGTCACAAGGGGCATCAGTCGCGCAGCGGCTTTAGCCAAAGCCCAGGGTTCGAGGGTGGCCAAATGCCGCTCATTCGTCGTATCCCGAAGTTTGGCTTTACGAACATCAACCGCATTGAATATCAAGAAGTGAACGTGGCAACACTGCAGCGCTTGGTAGACGAGGCATTGATCACCAACGGCGTTGTAGACGCTACGGTGCTCTATGCACTTGGAGCTGTTCGTAAGAAGCGCCTGCCAATTAAGGTCCTTGGTAACGGCGATCTGTCTGCAAAGCTGACAGTAAGCGTAGACAAGGTATCCGAAACAGCAAAGAGCAAGATTGAGTCGGCCGGAGGAGTGGTCAACACCAATGGCTAACGTAATCACCACCATCCGCAACGTCTTCAAGATCGAAGAACTGCGGAATCGCCTTCTCTTCACGTTACTCGTGTTGTTGGCGGTTCGTGTCGGTTCATTCATCACGATCCCGGGTGTAAACGTCGAAGCCCTCAAGGCCGCTACGGCCATGGGCGATACGAACAACATCTTTGGTCTGTACGACATGTTTGTTGGCGGTGCTTTTTCAAACGCCGCCATTTTTGCGCTTGGAATCATGCCGTACATTTCAGCCTCTATCATTCTGCAGATCGCAGGGGTAGTGTTGCCGGAATTGCAGAAGCTACAGCGCGACGGTGAAGACGGACGACGCAAGATCAATCAGTACACTCGAGTCCTGACAGTTTTCATTGCGATGCTCCAAGCTTGGGGTGTGACGGTGAAAGTGGCACAAACGACGATGGGTTCAGGTGGAATGTCTGTTGTTCCACACGCAGACTTCCTATGGACGATTTCGAGTGTTCTGATTCTCACAGCCGGCACCATCATGCTGATGTGGCTTGGCGAGCAGATCACAGATCGTGGTATTGGTAACGGTATCTCGCTGATCATCTTCATCGGCATCATTGCACGATTCCCAACGGCAGTTCTACAAGAGTACAAGCTGATCGAAGCAGGCTCACGCAATGTCGTGGTCGACCTTGTTCTCCTTATCCTTCTCATGGGTATTATCGCATCGGTGATCTTAGTCACCCAAGGTGCTCGACGAATACCTGTGCAGTATGCTAAGCGCGTGGTAGGCCGTAAGGTCTATGGCGGCACCACTCAGTACATCCCACTTCGTGTGAATACAGCCGGCGTTATGCCGATCATCTTTGCACAGTCGATCCTTTTCGTCCCTGCCACCATTGCCTCGTTCTTCCCTGAAAGCACGTTCTGGCAAAGTGTGTCGCGTTTGTTTAGCGATCGTGAAGTGTTTTATGCTGTCGTGTACGGCGTGATGATCATGTTCTTCACGTACTTCTACACGGCCATTGCCTTCAATCCGAAGGAAGTGGCAGACAACATGAAGAAGAACGGTGGCTTTATTCCGGGCGTTCGTCCTGGATCCCCAACATCGGAATACATCGAAAACATCCTAACGCGCATTACGCTTCCTGGTGCCATTTTCCTTGCATTGATTGCGATCCTTCCAACGTTCGCCATGCAAGTATTGAATGTGCCTCCAACGTTTGCGTCGTTCTTTGGTGGGACAAGTTTGCTCATCATTGTTGGTGTTGCTCTTGACACGCTGCAACAGATTGAATCGCACCTCCTCATGCGTCATTACGATGGCTTCATGAAGAGCGGTAAGATCCGCGGTCGTGCTAACGCAATGTCATGATCGTGACGGACGACGTACGAAAGCTCGAAGCTGCGTGTCGAATTGTCGCAGACACGTTTACACACCTCCGGCAGTTCATCAAGCCGGGTGTGGCGACGATAGAGCTTGACACGATTGCAGAAGATTTTATTCGGAGCCACGGTGCCGAGCCGGCATTTAAGGGCTACGATGTCGACGGAAAGATCTTCCCGTACACGCTGTGCATCAGCATCGATGAAGAGGTGGTGCACGGAATGCCGGGATCGCGGAAGCTCAAGGAAGGCCAGATTGTATCGGTCGACTGTGGAGCACAAAAAGACGGATGGTTCGGCGACAGTGCCTACACCTATCCGGTGGGAGAAATCTCAACGGAAAAGCAACGGCTTCTCACGGTAACGCAAGAAGCACTGGCATTTGGAATCGAACAGGCAGTGGACGGCAACAAGGTCTATGAGATTGGAAGAGCCGTTCAAGCGCACGTTGAAAAGAATGGATTCTCGGTGGTACGGGAACTTGTGGGACATGGCATCGGCCAACATCTTCACGAAGAACCTCCGGTGCCAAACTTCGTTCCGGGTCTCTTGCATCGGTCTCAGTATCCGAATGTCAAGCTTGCTTCAGGCATGGCACTTGCGATCGAACCGATGGTGAACATGGGCTTGTTTCATGTTCACACGGCAAGCGACGGTTGGACGGTATATGCGGCTGATGGGAAGTCAAGTGCTCACTTCGAGCATACGATACTCATTGACGGAAAGACGCCACGAATCCTGACATTGATGAATTAACCGAGGTGAGCGAATGGCGAGAACCGACCTCATCCGCGTGGATGGCGTCATCGAGGACACGTTGCCAAATACCCAGTTCATCGTACGACTGGAGAACGGCCACAAAATCCTTGCACACGTTTCGGGCAAGATGCGAATGAACTTCATCCGCATTTTCCTTGGAGACAAAGTGACGGTCGAAATGTCGCCGTACGATCTGTCAAAAGGTCGTATCGTGTATCGGTACAAGTAAGAAGACACAAAAACAACAGGTTAACGGAGCACACCATGAAGGTGCAAGCATCGGTCAAGAAACGGAACCCAGACGACAAGATCGTTCGTCGTAAGGGCAAAGTTTACATCATCAACAAGAAGAATCCCCGTTTCAAGCAACGTCAGGGATAATCAGGGAGACTCACTGTGGCTCGTATCGCAGGAACCGATCTGCCGAAGAACAAGCGCGGTATCATTGCGCTCCAGTACATCTTTGGCATCGGTGATAAACTGGCGGCGAAGGTACTTGACAAGGCAGGCCTCGATCATTCCAAGCGCGTGAATGCGTGGTCGGATGAAGAAGTAGCCCGTATTCGTCAAGTGGTTGCCGAGATCAAGACAGAAGGTCAGTTGCGTTCTGAAGTGCAGCTGAATATCAAGCGCCTCATGGACATCGGTTGCTATCGTGGGTTGCGTCACCGTCGTGGACTTCCAGTTCGCGGACAACGCACTCGCACAAACTCGCGTACTCGTAAGGGTAAGCGCAAGACAGTGGCTGGTAAGAAGAAGGCCGTGAAGAAGTAACGCCAATAAACTCGAGAGTCAAGAACAATGGCAGCAGCGAAAAAACGCGTCAAGCGGAAGATCGTAGCGGATGTTCACGGAAAAGTGTTCGTTCGTGCAAGCTTCAACAACGTGATCGTCACGATCACAGACACGTACGGAAACACTCTTGCATGGTCATCGGCCGGCAAAAACGGATTCCGTGGTTCCAAGAAAAATACGCCCTATGCGTCTCAGGTGTCGGCCGACAAGGCCTCCCGTGAAGCATTCGAAATGGGTCTGCGCAAAGTAGATGTAGTCGTGATGGGGCCTGGCTCCGGTCGCGAAGCAGCTATCCGTGCCGTTACCCAGGCAGGCTTGGAAGTTCTGTCCATTACGGACAACACGAAGTTGCCACACAACGGCTGCCGTCCACCGAAGCGCCGTCGCGTCTAAGGTATTCGTCCGAACGATCTAACAGACTACAAAAGAGAGACATATGAACATCACCATGCAGATGCCGGAGAAGATCCAGATCGATGAGGTCTCTGGCCCGTACCATGCCCGTTTCGTGCTTGCACCGCTCGAAGAAGGCTATGGCGTGACCATCGGTAACGCGTTCCGTCGCGTTCTCCTTTCCTCGATTCAGGGCGCCGCCATCGTCGGTATTAAAATCAGCGATGTTCAGCATGAATTCCAAACAATCCCCGGCGTTGTCGAGGATGTGTGTGAAATCATCTTGAACCTGAAAGAAGTACGTCTACGCTTGGTTGACAAAAAAGCACTCAGCCGCATTACGATGAGCAAGAAGGGTTCCGGCGTCTGGACGGCAAAGGACATTGAAGATGCAAATCCTGGCATCGAAGTGCTCGACCCCGATCACAAAATCGCAACGCTTGGTGAAGACTGTGATTTCGACGTTGAACTGCGAATCGGCAAGGGTAAGGGCTATGTGTCTTCTGAAGATCAGAACACAACAGACTTCCCCGTTGGTATGATTCCAATCGACTCGATCTTCACTCCAATCAAGAACGTTGTCTATACCGTTGAGCCATTCCGCGTTGGTCAAAAGACTGACTATGAGCGCCTCATCCTAGACGTCAAAACAGATGGCTCGATCACCGCGAACGAGTCTATGCAACACGCCGGCGAAATCCTCAGCGCTCACGTTGCCCTCTTCCTTGGTGTGAAGAAGGCAGTGGAAGGTAGCAAGGAGCAAGGCGGCGGAGAAGATGAAGCCAAAGAAGCAGAGCGCTCACGCGTGCGTCGTATCCTCCTGCAACCAGTAGATGAACTCGAACTTTCTGTTCGCGCTCACAACTGCTTGAAGGCTGCAAGCATCAAGACGCTTGCCGACCTCGTGAGCCTTCAAGAATCAGACTTGTTGAAGTTCCGCAACTTCGGCCGCAAGTCGCTTGCTGAATTGTCAGACGTTGTCTATCAGAACAACCTGCAGTTCGGTATGGACGTTGAGCCGTACCTGCGCGACGAGCCGAAAGAATCGGCGTAAGATTTCGAGACGACATTCAATCTGAAGAGAAACGATCATGAGACACAACGTAGCCGGACGGAAACTCAAGCGTACAGCAAGTCACAAGCGTGCCATGATGTGCAACCTTGTTACGTCCCTGTTCGAACACAAGCGTTTGGTGACAACCGAAGCGAAGGCCAAGGAATTGCGCCCATTCGCCGAGCACCTTATCACACGCGCTAAGAATGCCTTCAATGGCGAGAAGGCCGGCACCATTAAGGGTGTTGATGTCCACGCTCGTCGTATGGTTGGTCGCTTCGTTCAAAACAAGGCCGTCTTGCAAGAACTGTTCGACACGATCGCGCCACTCGTGGCAGATCGTCCAGGCGGATACACACGTATCACAAAGCTTGGCGTACGCCGCGGTGATAATGCACCAGAAGCTGTGATCGAACTTGTAGACTGGTCTGCACCACAAGATGGGCGCGTTTCTTCGAAGACGAAGAAGGCCGCAGCACCAGCTGCAAAAAAGACCGCTCCGAAGAAGGCAGCTCCGACTGTAGCAGCAGCAGCCGCTCCAGCAGCAGCCGCTCCAGCAGCAGTCGTCGCACCAGCGCCAGTGGCCGATCCTGAGCCAGACGTCGTTGTTGACGAAGCAGCTGCAGATGCAGCAGAAACAGCAACAGAAGAGCCAACACCAGAAGTCTAATCTGAAGCAAGACGCATGAACATAGAACGCCGGGAGTCACTCCCGGCGTTTTCCTTTTTTAGACCTCGCTCCAACGCTATGAAGGTCACACAGAACAAGGCCGCATCTGCACACAAAGCGTCCGGTAGCACACCGGCACTAAGCCTCCTTGTGTCTGTCTATAACAACACGCGGTTCTTCGACCTGGTCTGGGCAAGCATCAACACCCAGCGCTTCCGCGATTACGAAGTTGTTATCTGCGACGATGGATCAAACGATGCAACCGTACGGCACATCATTGATCAAACGCAGCATTCGGCAATCCCCTGCACCCACTGTTGGCATGAAGATCAAGGCTTCCGAAAGAATCGGATTCTGAATAGTGGCGTACGCGTCGCATCAGCAGAGTACCTCGTCTTTATCGATGGTGACTGTATCCTTCACCCTCGCTTCCTTACCGAACATGCCGCCTGCAAACAGGCGTATGCGGTGCTTGCCGGACGGAGACTCGAACTGTCCGAACAGATTTCTGCAGACTTGACGCCGGAACTCGTTATGCGCGGCTTCCTGCAACGAAATCTACTACGCATCATGTACGCCATACGTCATCAAGCGGGCAATAACGGATCCAAAGGCATCCATATTCGAAGTGCGACCATTCGCGCACTACGCGCGCCGAAGCAAGGAAGCATACTAGGCTGCAATTTCTCGCTGCACAAATCAGATCTGTTGAATGTGAATGGATTCGATACGCGCTATGAAGGTCCGGGCTACGGCGAAGATTCAGATCTAGAGTTGCGGCTTCGCGTGAATGACGTTCGAATCGTTCCGTTCTCCAACGCAGCTGTGCAGTATCATCTTTGGCATCCGGTTCAAGAACGGTCGACGTCGAATGCGCACCTGTATGCAGAAGCCGTGGCAACTGCGCGCGCGCGTACGTTGCATGGCTTTGCAGAACAACAACGAGAAGAAGAGGCACAGCATGGCTGAGATACATCTACAGGCAACGTTCATCAAAGGCGCATCGAAGCCGGAACACTTTCCGGTTACGACCGTGCCAGAGATTGCCATGATTGGCAGATCGAACGTTGGGAAGTCGTCGCTCATCAACGCCATCGTTCGCAATAGTGCCATGGCAAAAGTGAGTAACACGCCAGGGAAGACGCGAGAGATCAACTTCTTCGCGACGGATATTGGCATCGTGCTTGTTGACTTGCCTGGCTATGGCTATGCGTCTGTGAGCAAGGCGCAGCGACAGCAGTTTGCGGCGCTTAACAAGGCCTACCTTTTCGATAGACGTCAGTGCAAACTGGTCTGCGTTTTGCTTGACGGTCGTATCGACCCGCAAGCGCACGATCTCTCACTCATCGAAGAACTCGAACTCGCAAAACGTCGGTTCTTGTGTGTGATCACAAAAACAGATAAGCTCTCAAAAGTGGAAGCCGTTGAGCGCCACGAACAGATCCAAGATTTGGTGAAGGACTGTGCGTATGCGTTCGACGTTGTCTCTACGTCCGCCAAAGAAGGCGAAGGGCGTTCACAACTCATCGGCATCATGAAAAAGATTCGTGATTTACAGGAGACTCCATCGCTATGACTTCAACACCACTTGTCGGCATCATCATGGGGAGCGACTCAGATTTGCCCACCATGCGAGACGCCGCCGCCATCTGTGAAGAATTCAACGTGCCATACGAGATCAAGGTTGTAAGCGCCCATCGTACTCCGGCAGATATGGCCGAGTACGGAACAACGGCGCACACGCGTGGCATCAAGATCATCATTGCTGGAGCCGGTGGCTCTGCGCATTTGCCGGGAATGATTGCTGCGTTCTCACCGCTGCCGGTGATCGGTGTGCCGATTGCAACGAAGAACCTACGCGGACTCGATTCGCTGATGAGCATCGTGCAAATGCCGGCGGGCGTTCCTGTGGCGACCGTTGCCATTGGTGGCGGCCGCAATGCTGGCATTCTTGCCGTAGAAATTCTGTCGGTTGCTGATGCCTCGTTGCAAGAAAAATTGATCGCCTATAAAACACGCCTAGCAGAAGACTCTCGCGAAAAGAACGCCCACTTGTAGCGTTCGTTGTTGCACTCACCTTTGTTTGGAGCCATGGAGATAACGGTCTGCGTCGCAGACGAACGCCACCTTGTGTATGCAGAGGCAATCGTCGACGCAATCTTTCACGCCGCCCAGAAACGCGGCACGGGTATCGCTCGCCGGACCCCAGAATACGTCGAGCAAAAGATTCGCGAGGGGAAGGCCATTGTGGCCATCACGGACGATGAACGCTTTGCGGGCTTTTGCTATATCGAGACCTGGGAGCACGGTCGGTACGTTGCCAACTCAGGACTAATCGTTGTCGAAGAGTTCCGACATCAACATCTCGCACGCCGCATCAAACGCGCAGCCTTCGAGCTCTCGCGCACTACCTATCCGAACGCAAAGATCTTCGGCATCACCACAAGTGCCGCAGTTATGAAACTCAATAGTGAATTGGGATACCTTCCTGTTCACTTCTCTGAACTCACCACCGATGATGTGTTTTGGAATGGCTGTAAGAGCTGTCCCAACTACGACATCCTTCAGCGCACGGAACGCAAAATGTGTTTGTGCACAGGCATGCTGTACGACCCAACAAAAGACGACGTAAACAACGGAACAACTCCATGAGCAAACCAGACACAGTTCTTTTAGCGTTCTCGGGTGGACTGGACACAAGCTACTGTGCACGCTACCTGAGCGTAGAGCGCCGTCTTGTGGTGCACTCCGTTATCGTGAACACAGGCGGATTTACGGACGCCGAACTTCAACGCATCGAGGAGCGCGCACATGCATGTGGTGTTGCTTCGCATGCGGCACTCGATCGTACACAACAACTCTACACCACGGTGTTGCGCTATCTGATTGCGGGCAACATTCTCAAGAATGCAACCTATCCGCTCTCTGTCAGTGCCGAACGCGTTGTGCAAGCCATTGCCATCGCGGAGCATGCTCGAGCGCTTGGTGTAGATGCGATTGCCCATGGCAGCACTGGTGCCGGTAATGATCAGATACGCTTCGACGTGATCTTCCGCATTCTATGTCCGGAGATCGAAGTGCTCACTCCTATTCGCGATCAGCAACTCTCGCGCGAAGCAGAGATTGCCTATCTCACGGAGCATGGTGTAGAGGGCGACTGGACAAAATCTACCTACTCTGTGAACCAAGGTATATGGGGCACGACGATCGGTGGACGTGAAACACTCACAAGCAACATGCCATTGGCAAAGGAGGCATGGGGCGAGGCGCCTAAGCTTGGTACGGTGGACCGCGAAACAATTGCCATCACATTCGACAACGGTGAGCCCGTTGCACTTGATGGTATCGTGATGCAGCCTGTAGATGTTATACGAGCAATCGAAGAGCGCGCACGCGCCTATGGGATTGGACGCGACATGCACGTGGGCGACACGATCATCGGTATCAAAGGTCGCGTGGCCTTCGAAGCCGCCGCAGCACTCGTTCTCATCAAAGCACATCACGTGCTCGAAAAGCACACACTCTCGAAGTGGCAACTCAATCTCAAAGACCAACTGTCGCTCTGGTACGGTCAGCTCTTACACGAAGGACTCTTTCTCGAATCTGCCATGCGCAGCATCGAGGCGTTCTATCGCGATACGCAGCAGTACGTCTCTGGCATTGTGAACGTCGAGTTGGCCTCTGAACGATTCCAAGTTCTTGGCATCACATCGCCCAACGATCTCATGCGTTCTGGCTTTGCGTCGTATGGCGAAATGAATCGAGCTTGGTCGGGCGACGATGTGAAAGGCTTTGCTGCAATCGCCGCAATTCCCGCTATGCTTTCCAGATCCGTTCACGGAGGAGAATAATGCAAAGCATTGTTGTTGTGGGAGCCGCGGGGTATACGGGCGGAGAACTCATTCGCATGCTCATGTATCACCCGCGCGTTGTGGGTGGTGCGTATCGCCTTGTGTGCATGAGCACATCGCACGAAGGTCAGTCTGTTGCAACGGCACATCCAGACCTCCTCGGCGTTTGCGATCTCGTCTTCACGAACACGCTTCCGGACGATGTCGCCGTGGTCTTCCTCTGTCTTGGTCATGGCAAGTCAGCCCCTTGGATTCAGTATCGCGCCTTGCCCACGACATGTGTGGTCATCGATCTCAGTCACGACCATCGCCTGGATCCAACGTGGACCTACGGACTACCGGAGCGCAATCGTACGGTCATCGCATCAAGCACGCGCATTGCCAATCCCGGCTGCTTTGCTACATGCATAGAGCTCGCCTTGCTTCCCTTGTCCTTACATGATGCCTTGCCTGATGTCATTCACACCACGGCCGTCACAGGCAGTACTGGTGCGGGTCAGGCACCGACGGACACCACGCATTACTCGTGGCGTGCGCACAATCTCAGTGTGTACAAGGCGTTTGATCATCAGCATCTTCCAGAGATCGAACAGGTGCTGGCACGTCGGCCCGTTCTTGTGCCCATGCGAGGTCCATTCACACGCGGCATCCTTGCCTCGTCGGTTGTTGCATGCACATTGTCGGATGCAGACGTACGCGCCATGTATGCAAGCACGTATGCCACGCATCCGTTCACACACGTCGCTGAAGATCTTCCCGACGTCAAACGTGTTGTGAACACCAACCAATGTCATATCGGCCTGCAGCGCAACGGAGATCATCTTCTTGTTGTATCCGTGATTGATAATTTGGTGAAGGGCGCCAGCGGTCAGGCAATCCAGAACATGAACATCGCCTTGCATTTTCCAGAAGACGAAGGACTGCATCTCAAGGCCTCTTCATACTAGCTTCCCGGCAGCCTCCCGGCAGCCTCCCGGCAGCCTCCCGGCAGCCTCCCGGCAGCCTCCCGGCAGCCTCCCGGCAGCCTCCCGGCAGCCACCCGGCAGACTCCCGCCAGAATCCCGGCAGCCGCCCGGCAGCCTCCCGGC
>JBBRES010000018.1:0-20215 GCA_038202665.1 Kapaibacterium sp. (SeqCode)
CCCGGCAGCTTCCCGGCAGCCTCCCGGCAGCCTCCCGGCAGCCTCCCGGCAGGGTGTCACGTTTCACTTCTCACTTCTCACTTCTCACTCGTCACTTCTCACTCGTCACTTCTCACTTGACTTCTCACTTCTCACTCGTCACTTCTCACTCGTCACTTCTCACTTGACTTCTCACTTCTCACTCGTCACTTCTCACTTGACTTCTCACTTGTCACTTCTCACTTCTCACTTTCCTCATGCTTCTCCCCGTCTACTCCCTTCTTCCTCTCCACCTTACCCGCGGCGCCGGCAGCACCGTATGGGATGTGCATGGCACGCCCTATCTGGATTTGTATGGCGGACATGCCGTGATCTCCATAGGTCACGCGCATCCCGAGTATGTGAAGGCGATCAACGATCAGGTGGGACAGCTGGGTTTTTACTCGAACTCTGTGCACCTCGATAGGCAGGAAGAGCTCGCGGAAGTGTTGGGGCGCGTGTCGGGCTATCCCGACTACAATCTCTTTCTTTGTAACAGTGGTGCAGAAGCAAATGAGAATGCCTTGAAGCTTGCATCATTCGTCACCGGTAGGTCGCGTGTGATATCCTTCCATGGCGCATTCCATGGACGCACGTCGCTCGCCGTTGCGGCAACAGACAATCCGCGCATCGTTGCACCCGTAAACAAAACAGAAGTGGTGACCTTCGTCCCACTCAATGATGCAGATGCCGTGCGCGTAGAACTCGAACGTGGCAATGTTGCAGCCGTCATCATCGAAGGCATTCAAGGTGTGGCCGGCATCCATATCCCCACAGATCACTTCATGCAGCAACTCGCCGCCTTGTGTACAGAGTATGGGGCACTTCTCATCCTTGATGAAGTGCAAAGTGGGATCGGTCGAACAGGTCAGTTCTTCGCCCATCAACACGCCGGCATACGCCCGCCCCTCATCACAATGGCAAAGGGTCTTGGCAATGGATTCCCAATTGGTGGCGTACTCGTAGATCCACGCCTCGACGTGTGGATCGGTGAACTCGGCACCACGTTTGGTGGCAATCCACTCGCATGCGCTGCGGCACTCTCTGTGCTACGCGTCATCGATCACTGCGGTCTTGTCGAGCGTGCGGGTCGTGTAGGAACGCACATCATGGAGCGCTATAAGGAGGTGGAAGGTGTGAAGGCGGTACGGGGCAGGGGACTCATGATCGGCGTCGATCTCGCCGAACCATGCGAACCAACACGCACCGCATTGTGGAAGGAACATCGCATCCTTACTGGCAATGCCTCATCGAAGGAAACCATCCGCATCCTTCCCGCCCTAACTGTCGCAGAAGATTCCCTAGAGCGCTCGGTAGAAGCATTGCAAATCGCATTGGCACAGGAGAAAGCATGAAGCGGTTCACCGATGTACACAGTCTGCATTCCCTACAAGACGCTCTGCAAGACGCGCTTGCACTCAAGGCGGATCCGTGGGCGCACGCAACTATTGGCGAGCGCAAAACACTCGGGTTGCTCTTCATGAATCCATCGTTGAGAACGCGCATGAGCACGCAGAAGGCTGCGACACTCTTGGGTATGGACGTGATGATGTTGAACGCCGGAAGCGATTCGTGGACGCTTGAAACACGCGATGGAGTGGTGATGGATGGTGGTGCAACGGAGCACATCAAGGAAGCTGCGGCCGTCATGGGACAGTATTGCGATATCCTTGGTGTACGCACGTTTGCGGGATTGGCTGATCGCGAAGCCGACTATCGTGAAAACGTACTAGAGAGTTTCATTCGATACGCTGGTGTGCCGGTAATCTCGCTCGAGAGCGCAACGCGTCATCCGCTGCAGAGTTTTGCAGATCTCATTACCATAGAAACGACGAAGACCACACCGCGACCTAAAGTGGTGCTCACGTGGGCGCCGCATCCGAAGGCCTTGCCACAGGCCGTGGCCAATTCATTTGTCGAGTGGATGCGACACGCAGACGTAGATCTCGTTGTCACGCATCCGCATGGCTATGAGCTCGCACCAGCATTTGTAGATGGTGTGCGCATCAGCTACGATCAAGATGCAGCGCTCGATGGTGCGGACTACGTGTATGCAAAAAATTGGTCGAGCTACACATCGTACGGACAGATACTTTCGAGCGACCGCGCGTGGACGATCACCGAAGAAAAAATGCGTCGCACAAACAATGCACGCTTCATGCATTGCTTGCCGGTACGGCGGAACATGATCGTGACGGACGGCGTACTCGATGGACCTTCTTCCATTGTGATCGAACAAGCGGGGAACCGCGTTGTGAGCGCCCAAACCGTGCTCTTGCACATGCTCAAGGCAATGTCATGACGTCTCTTCATGTGATCAAGATCGGTGGTAATGTTATCGATCAGGTCGACGTGCTCCAGCACGTCCTAAACGATATTGCCAAGATCGACGAGCCCTTTATTCTTGTGCATGGTGGCGGGGCTCTTGCGACGCAGCTTAATGCACAACTCGGCATTCCAACCACGATGGTAGATGGCAGGCGTATCACCGATGCAGACACATTACGTACCGTAACGATGGTGTATGCAGGGCTCATCAACAAGTCGATCGTTGCGTCCTTACAAGCACGTTCATGCAACGCCGTCGGACTTTGCGGCGCAGATGCAAACATCGTACGTGCTACGAAGCGTGGCACAGCAGAGCGAGACTATGGCTTTGTGGGTGATGTTGTTGCGGTGAACATCGAGGCATTGCAAGCACTGTTGCGGCAAGTGCGATGTGTGGTGATCGCACCGATCACGCATGACGGAAACGGTCAGCTTCTTAACACCAATGCAGATACGATGGCGGCAGAAATCGCTTCGGCAATGTCTGCCGTTGCACCTGTGCGCCTCACCTATGTATTCGACCATCCTGGCGTGATGCGCTCGTTGGATGACCCTACGTCTGTGATCGAAGAACTGCATGTTGCCCACATCGAAGAGCTCACCACGTCGGGCATCATCGCAAAGGGAATGCTTCCAAAGATTCACAACGCCGTGCGAGCCGCAACGGCTGGCGTAGATGTGCGCATCTGCGGTCCGTCCGACCTTCATACAACCGCAGGCACACGCATTCGGATCGATCATGTTTGACGAGCGCACAACAGAGGCAGTTCTTCTCTTACAACGACTCATCGCTACGCAGTCGTTCAGTCGCGAAGAACACCACACGGCCGACATTCTCCAAGCCTACCTCTCAGAGAAGGGCATTGCGTCGGAGCGTCATCTCAACAACGTTGTTGCGTGGCACAGGCCTACGTCGGCACCAGATGCTCCGGTTCTCTTGTTGAATTCACATCACGACACCGTGAAGCCTGGTGCATCGTGGACGCGAGATCCGTATGCACCAACCATCGAACAAGACATACTCTATGGGCTTGGCTCGAACGATGCAGGTGGCGCCCTTGTGACCATGCTTGCAGCATTCATGCATCTTCGTCAGTTCCCAGATCTTCCTTACGCCATTTGTTTTGCAGCTACGGCAGAAGAGGAAATCAGTGGAGACAATGGCATGGCCTATCTCGTACGCGAGAACCTGCTTGGAGATCTTCGACTCGCTCTTGTTGGAGAGCCAACACAGATGAGTATGGCCATTGCGGAAAAAGGGCTCATGGTGTTGGACTGCACGGCGAACGGTGTAACAGGTCATGCCGCTCGCAACGAAGGTGACAATGCTATCTACACGGCCATGAACGACATCGGATGGATACGCACGTTCGACTTCGAACGCGTGAGTCCAATACTCGGCTCTCTCAAAATGACCGTAACGCAGATTTCTTCTGGGTCGCAACACAATGTTGTCCCGGACCGCTGCGAGTTCGTTGTGGACGTTCGCACAACAGAGGTTTACACAAACGACGAAGTGCTCACCATCATTCGCGATCATGTCAAATCCGACGTGCATCCACGCAGCATGCGGTTGCATCCATCGTCTATCGCAAGCGATCATCCTCTCGTGCAAGCGGGAGTACGCCTAGGTCTTGGCACGTATGGAAGTCCGACTATGTCGGATCAATCCCTCCTTCCCGCCATACCATCCCTCAAGATCGGTCCCGGCGATTCAGCTCGTTCGCACACACCAAACGAATACATCAAACTCAGCGAGATAGATCACGGTATCACAACGTTGATCGCGCTCTTGGAGGCATTTTTATGAATCTATGGGACAAGGGCACGCCGGTAGATGCCCTCATGCAAGAGTTCACCGTTGGCAACGATCGTGCAATGGATGCGCGACTCGCGCGGTGGGATGTTGTTGGAAGCATTGCACACGTTGGCATGTTGGCCGCAGTGGGATTGTTGAGTAAGGAGGAAGGGGAAGTGCTGGTACAAGAGCTCAGTACAATCCTTCGCGATATCGACGAACAGGGCATCGTGATTGACGAGAGTGCCGAAGACATTCATTCGCATATCGAAGCAATGCTTACGGCTCGACTTGGTGATGTAGGGAAGAAGATTCACATTGCCCGTTCGCGCAACGATCAGGTGCTTGTAGACATCAAGCTCTTCCTGCGTCACGAGCTCCGTACGGCGCGAAGAGGTGTGCACGAGCTTGTTGGAATTCTTCTAGAGCAAGCGGATGCATTTCGTAGTGTGCAATTGCCGGGCTACACACATTTTCAAGTAGCCATGCCGTCGTCCTTCGGACTTTGGTTCGGAGGTCATGCAGAGGCGCTGCTTGAAGACTTGCGTGTGCTCGACATGGCCATCGATGCAGCCAATGCAAATCCACTTGGTTCGGCTGCCGGCTATGGTTCTTCGTTCCCCATCGATCGCGATCTCACCACGCGTGCGCTCAACTTCGATCGTATGCACATAACGAGTACGTTTGCCCAAGCATCACGAGGTCGCACGGAGCGCCTTGCCGCCTTAGCCCTTGCCCAAGTAGCATCGAGCATGTCGCGTTTTGCAGCGGATGTTGTGTTGTTTGTAAGTCAGAACTTTGGTTTCATCACGTTGCCGGATGCGCTCACAACAGGGTCGAGCATCATGCCGCACAAGAAAAATCCCGATGTGTTCGAGGTTCTACGTGCACGCTGCAATCGGCTCCAGGCCTTGCCTGTAGAGATCGGATTCATGACGTCGAACCTACCAAGTGGATATCATCGAGACATGCAGTTCATCAAGGACCTCATCATCCCGGCCATCGACGAGTTCGCATTATGCGTGCGCATCATGCAGCACGTTGTGCCGCAAATCGTGCCAACGCGTAACATCATGGAAAACGATCTGTATCGATATGCCTTTAGTGTGGATCACGTCCACGCACTCGTTATGCAAGGTCACACCTTCCGCGACGCCTATCGCATGGTTGCCCAACAGATCGAAGACGGCACGTACGAACCGCGCTCCGTCTCACTTCCGCAAGGCAATGCCCCGCACATCGGCAGTGTTGAAGAGCCAGGCCTCTTCTTGCTTCGCGAGCGGTGGAAGCAGGCGCTGTAAGTCTTCCCGGCAGCCTCCCGGCAGCCTCCCGGCAGCCTCCCGGCAGCCTCCCGGCAGCCTCCCGGCAGCTTCCCGGCAGCCTCCCGGCAGCCTCCCGGCAGCCTCCCGGCAGCCTCCCGGCAGACAGTCACTTCTCACTTTACTAGCTTTTCCTTCCAACTCCGAATCCCTCCAGCCATTTCATACACTTGTTTGAAACCGGCAGAGCGCATTGCAGCTGCTGCGGCAGAGCTGCGACCACCCACTTGGCAGTACACGAAGATCGGCTTCTTCTTGTCATACTGAGTGATTGTTTGCATGAACGAGTTAGAGTTCCAGTCGATGTTTGTGGCCTTTAATAAGTGCCCACTAGAGTACTCTCCAGGCGTACGCACGTCGATGATTGGCGCCGTCGGAAACGATTGCACTTTTGCTGCAAACTCTTCGGGCGACAGCGAGCCAGCGTTTTGACCATTCGAACATGATGCCGCAATCAGCAAAGTGAACACGGCAACGAGAATCTTGATACCGGTCATGAGTATTTCCTAGTTTGTGTCTACAAACATCGCAATTCGTATACGCCCGCTATGTGACTCTCGTCACAAACTCCTCACGGGTCACTTCTCACTCGTCATTTCTCACCTCTCACTTCTCACTCGTCACTTCTCACTCGTCACTTCTCACTCGTCACTTCTCACTCGTCACTTCTCACTTGTCACTTTCCCGGCAGCCTCCCGGCAGCCTCCCGGCAGCCTCCCGGCAGCTTCCCGGCAGCCTCCCGGCAGCCTCCCGGCAGCCTCCCGGCAGATTCTCACTTCTCACTTCTCACTTCTCACTCGTCACTTCTCACTTAACTTCTCACTTGTCACTTCTCACTTCTCACTTTCCTCATGTATTTCCTCCTCTTCCTCCTCGCCTCCCTTACCCTTACCGCACAGCAAGACGCGGCCATTCGCTCTGTTCTGCAACGGTACGATGCGTGGCGTTTCTGCATGGTAGATGTGCACCGGCTGTATTGGGACGAGGGAATGGTTGCGACCATGAATACGGCGTTGAAGCCAAAGAAGGCCTTCACGAAGGCCTATGTGCTCACAACACGGTCAGACTCAACAACGAAACCCGTGATCATTGCCGTCCTCACGCAGGGAACCATCGAAGACACGATGCGAATGCGTCACGATCTGATCCCGCCTGCTGCCGTTTTTATGCCGAATGACTTACGGAAGGCGGCGTGGCCAGAAGGGGATGTGGGGCAATCAGTACTCGAGTTCCTACAGCATGAGGTTGAGTACCGGCATTTAGAAGATGTGAGTCCTGAACTTCAAGATCTTCGCGACTACGGAATGCCGTGGAACTACGAGCCGGGAGTGCCATTTCCGGCCGACAGCGTAAGCATTGTCTCTGATCCGCTGAAGGCCCTGACGACGATTGACCACAAGATTCTCCGGCGCATGGTTGTGCTGAAGGATGTCAGCACGAAAACGACGGCACTTGTTGCAAAGAAATCCAACATCAAACCACCGTTTGTGGTACTCGGTCTGCCTCCAAAAAAGGGCTCCTCTACCCCTCAGGCCCTTTTCGTTGAGAAGAACGGCGTAATCTCTGTTATCGCAAAATAGATTCGCTATGAAACAAACCCAGAGCATAGGCATTCGAAACGCACCTGCATGCAACGATGGTAGTGCGGGAAGCCGTGCTGTGGCGGTCTAGAGCCTCGAACGAGATGTAGCATGCGATGATTGTCACAGAAATTGTAACGTCTGGACATTAAAAGACATTTTGGACTGCATTGAATTTGGATCGTTGCTGTAAGCGCGTGTTTTGATTGTTGACGAGTTACACTTTCACTTTGGGACAAGTCTTATGACACGTTTAGACTCCCTCCGAAGCGCGAAGCACATTTTTGCTTCGTTAGCTTTTGTGCTCTTGGCGGCACTGTTTAGTTCACCGGCATCCAATGCACAGTCATGGATGGCAGAAGCCCAACAAGACGGATTCACCTTAAAGAAGGTAGTGAGTGACACGGTCATACCCACAGGGCAGTCATTCACGTACACGATCTACTTCTCAGCTCCGGCTGGAGCTACGAACGTCACGATCTCAGATGCACTTCCGGCTTCGATTGAGTTCTTAAGCGCGTCGTACACTGCACCCTGTGGAGTACCAACGGTGGTGTCTCCAGCGGTAAACAGTTTGGGTGGCACATACTCGCTCAATTTTGCCACGCTGCCGTCAGGCTGTTCCGGATCGTTTACGCTTACCGTGCGATTCCCGAATGGCGTAACCTGTAACGGTACTACAGCGCGAAACCGCGCATGCATTCAGGGCACGCTTGCCGGTAAAGTTGTTGAGTTCTGTACTCCATTTGTTTCTACCATGGCAACGGCTGTCGAACCTTGGAACATCAATAAGTACGTCACGAATGCCGCGTACCAAGGTGGAACATGTCCGTACGCTACGGGCGACACCGTTCTTACGTATCAGATTTGTGTGTACAAGAACGTGGGTACAACCGGCCAACTCAACCTTGTAGGCGGTGTTGTAACCGACGTGCTGCCTACAGGCGCTGTCCTTACAGGCTCAACATGTGGCGCAACGCAAACGGGTAACGTGATTTCGTGGCCTGTTGGTAGTCTTAGTGCACTGCCGATGTACAACACCGTGTGTTGCACATTCACGGTTCTGTATCCTCGGCTCCTGTTTCCCACGGGCTCGACCATTACAAACAAGGCGGTGCTGACAGGTACGCTTGGAAGTACGCAACCTTCGTGCGGAACCCTTAGTGATACCAGCAACCAAACGTGTGTTGAAATCAAAGACATCGTAAGTGCGACCATCAGCAAGTATGTCTACACCAACGGACAGCCTGGATGCGTTGGCAAGTACTTGATCTACATCTGTAACAACGGAACCACACCGATTGCTTCGTTTACGGTAACGGACACCGTTCCGACAACCCTTACAGGCCTTTCGATTGGTACAGTCTCGGCCGGAGTAACTGCAACGCTTGCATTAAACGTCGCCACTGCAGTAAGTACATCTGCGCTTCTGCCTGGTCAGTGTCGCTACTTCGAAATCAACTTTACCATTCCGGCAACAGCAACCGTCGGTTCTACCATCACAAATTGTGCATGGTTCACAGCTCCGGGTGTCATTCCAATAAAGGCATGCAACTCATTTGTTGTTGCCGCTCCTGCACCAAAGGTTTGTTTGTGGAAAGATGTCTGCTCGAAGCAACCTTCGTACGCACCGGGCTCGACGTTCCGATACAGATTACGCGTTCAGAACATTGGCGGTCAGCCACTTACCGGTACCACCATTACCGATGCGCTCAATCCGAATCTTCAGTACGTGGGTAATCCATCCTTCTACACGTCATCGAATTGGGCAGCCCCTTGCCAAGCGACGTCGAACTGGGTCGGAGTGAACCTTATCTACAACGTCGGTACACACACCGTCACAGCAACTCTGCCGACCATTGCTGCTGTCTGTCAGAACATCTTCTACTCCAACTGCGGCATGTATGGTACTGGTGGAGTGTTGTTCCACTTCATCGAGTTTGATGTGAAGGTCGCCGACACATCAGCACTTGGCAACATTCCAAACTTGTTTACGATCAGTGGAGGAACGCTGCCAAGTCCCGTAACATCAAATCCAGAACTTGTTACGGTTGCCGGCACAGCAGGCTTCACGCTCGCTAAGGCGGTGCGGTCGAATCCAGGTGGTTCGTACGGTCCGTCTGCCACTACAGCTGCAGGTGGCTCAATTTCGTACCGACTGCGCCTAACGGTTCCAACGGGCAGCGTCGGACTTCGTCACATCACGTTTGTCGATCTCTTGCCACTCGATAATGGCGCGGCCGACAATCTCATACTCGGTCCGTGCACAAGTCGAGGTAGCGCTTTCGGCATCACTTATGCACTGCCCGCTCTTCCCTCTACCCCTACCACAACAACGTTCAATAACGGCTCGTTGCTCTATGCACGCGTGAACAACTTCCAGCCAACGGGTGCGCCGGCGTTCATGTTTGCGGGCGGATGTGGTCTCAATGGTACGTGGAGTGCGAGCATTCCATCTGGTGCCGAGAACATGGGCTGGTACTTCGGTGCTACGCCAATTGGCGCGCTCGGAACAGCTACTGCGGACTTGAACGCTCTAGTTGCGGCAAACGCGCAAGACTCTGCTCTCTCGTGCAACACATTTGCTGCAAGTGCAGCAGTGCGTCACTTGATCAACAGCACGATCATTTCCGATCAAGTCATCGGACAACTTGAGTCTTCACCAGTGTGCGTGAAGATTGCCAAAATCGGTCCGTGCCTCGAAAACGTTCAAATCAAGGTCGACTGTGCAGGCAAGGATGCTGCGGGTAATCAGCAGTACAACATCACGATCACGGGCTCAACAACCTCAGGTGGTGTACTTGTCTTGAACTCGACATCAGGAACGTTCGTACCTGCATCGTTCGTGATTCCAACCGGACCGTTCACGATTGCAACAATCTTTACTGACACGCCGCCGGTGAACTCGTTGATAACAATCAACTATGTATTGATGGGACCAAACGGACAGATCATTTGCAGAGATAGCATTATGCGCGATCTGCCACCGTGTCCATCGGTACCACCAGAAGATTGCTGTATCAAGTTCCAACGCGACATCAAGAAGATCAAGATCACGTACAACAATGCGGGTGGTGTGCAGTTAATGGCAACACTCACAGCTGGTGCGGCACCTATTCAGAAGTTTGTTGCATCCATCGTAGGTGTACAGCTTCGCACAAAGTGCGTCTCTTCTCCGCCTTCAGCATGGCAGCGAGCGTTTGGCGACATCGTCAGTGGATCGATTACGAGTCCACTTACACCTGGCCCGCAGTTCCTCTCCGTCTACAGCCGCATAGCACAGTGGGGTACAGGCCCATGCGAGAGCTTCACACAAGGTGTGAACATGACGCTGAACATGATCTTCCCACCACCTCCAGCAAGCTTTAAGTGTGTAGACACACTCATCTTCTCCATCCGCTATTCGTTCACGGACTGTAATTGTGTGACATGCGAGCGTCTTGTTCGCGACACAATTGTACGTCGCCGCACATTCACTCCATGGGATTGGGGCAATACAGGAGTTGGATTCCCAAGCCGTGGTGGTCGCGTGACCGAGATTGATGATGTCAAAAAGGGCGAGGACGGACAAGATGGCGAGCCAACATCAACTGGCATCGTTATGACGTCGTCGACAATGGGCTCGCTGAACATCGTCAACCCAGCAAATCCTGGTAACACAATTACAGTTGCGGGTGTTGAAGTAACGTCCGCCGAGGTTCCTCTTGTATCGCTGAAGGGCGGTACTGAAACCAACTTGGTAACGGGTGCAACTGGCTTCGCTAGCGTGACCGTGCCACCAGGGCAAACGGGAATTGTTGGACTCGAATTCTTGAATCCAAACAACACGTTGAGTTTCCCTGTCGACGTACGTTATCTGTACGACGATGGCTCAGGCCCAGCATTCAGCGAAGTCATCCGCTACACCGCTCGTGTACCGGGTGGAGCACCAGACGTGATTGCAATGGATGCACTAACGAAACCTGCGGGTGTGAAGACGTATGCAATCTTCTACTCCAATGCAAATGGGTATCGCGAGCGCACGTCAGTTCTACGCCTCCGCTCCAAAGGCCCGGCGCGCATCCTCGCAGTGGGTCCGGCCGGTACCAACCCATCCGAAGCACTCCTCGCACCAGTCGCAAACGACTCAGGGGTATACATGATCAGTGCTCTCGAGAATGGTGAAGGAGGCATTGCACCTGGTGGCAACGTCAAGCCAATCTTCCTCACGCTCTCAAACGTCGAGGGTGCCACGGCACAATTCGACTTTGAGTCACTCGATGATGTTGGCAACATGATTTCCAGCGGCTCCTTCGTTCTCACGGACCCAATCTCGGGCGTCAGAGAAACAGGCGATGGCGGTACATCACCAGTTGCAGTGCTGAGCGTCATGCCAAATCCGGCAGGCGCTTCAGCGACGGTTTCAATGACGCTCTCACGTTCGCTCAGTTCGTCCACCATGACCATCACCGACCTCGCAGGTCGGGTCATCAAGACACTCGTGAGCGGTCCGTTAGACCAAGGCAACCACATTATCCAAACCGACGTACTCGACATGGGTCAGGGCGCGTACTTCATCGTGTTGAACACTCCATTCGGCACGCAGTCGCTTCCGCTGAACGTCATCAAGTAACCCCAGCGCAGCTTCGCTGCCCTACGCAACGTCAGTAACCTTCAACGCCGCATTTCCTTCAGGAAGTGCGGCGTTTTCTTTTACCCATCCAAACCTGCATTCTCATGCTTGCACCCAACTTCATTACAGCAATTCTGTTCGTAGAATCGCAGATAGACTTTGCGAACGCTGGTGTCTTTGCGTAGATCAGGGTGTCTACAAAGTAGATACATACAATTCTATTGTCACGAAAGAATGCCATGCAGGCCCGTATACAGAAGTGGGGCAATCGCCTTGCCGTACGAATTCCTCGCACTATTGCGAGCGAAGCCGGGATGGAAGAACAAACAGATGTAGAGATCACGTTCAATGAAGGAGTTGTTATGATCACGCGCACAGCTCAAACGGAGTACACTCTCGATGAGCTCTTGCAAAACGTTACCGAATCAAACCTTCACACGGAAACCAATCTGGGTCCGGTGAAAGGCAAGGAAGTGTGGTAACGAAGAAGCGATTCGTGCCTGACCGCGGAGACGTGGTCAGGATCTCGTTCGACCCACCAACTGGTCGTGGACGGGCTGGTAAGCGTCCGGCGGTTGTGTTGTCGCCGCGACGGTACAATGAAGTTGTTGGCTCAGCCATCATGTGTCCGATTACATCGAAACACAAGGCATATCCATTAGAAGTGGTCTTGCCGTCAACCAGCGTAGTAAAGGGAGCCGTACCAACGGATCACGTGCGGAGTTTGGACTTGGTTGGACGGAAGGCAACGTATAGAGAGGCGCTCCCGAAACGGACGATTCGGGAGATACTTGCAACGCTGAACACAGTTATTGGAGACCAGCGTTGATCTCACGGAGCTTGGCTGAACCCGGACAGAGCTCCGACATTGGAATGGAATTGAGCGGTCGTGTACTTGTATTCACGACGTCGTGCAGATCCTTGCCTTGGTCATCGTAGAAAACAAGTCCTGTGAGGACTTTTGCATCCATACGTGAGCGTTGCAGTGCTTGGATAGCAGACATGCGATCGCTCGGATCCCAACCTTGGGCGAGCTTGTGCAAGTGCAGCAATGAACCATCATGCATTCTCACATCTGCATCTGCACCCTCTGCATAAGAAGCGGTAATCTCTGTGGCCAAGGGAATGAAATCCATTGTGGCTGTTGCTTCTACGTGTTGGCGGACGTAGTCGTAGGATTTTGTCGACCCAACATTGTTATTGAATGTCACGCAAGGGGAGATCACGTTCAAGAAGGCGAAACCGCGATGGTGTATGGCGGCTTTGATAAGCGGGATTAGTTGTTCCTTGTCTCCGCTAAAACTCTGCGCAACAAAAGACGCGCCCAACTCAAGTGCCAAACCGCACAGGTCTATGGCCTCGAATGGATTCACCGAGCCGGCTTTGCTCTTCGACCCTACGTCTGCGGTTGCAGAGTCTTGACCCTTTGTGAGTCCATAGCAGCCGTTGTTCATCACGATATACGTCATGTTTAGATTGCGGCGCACTGCATGCACGAACTGTCCCATTCCAATCGACGCCGTGTCTCCGTCGCCAGAAACACCAAGATAGATCAGGTCGCGATTGGCCATGTTTGCCCCGGTTGCTACCGATGGCATGCGACCGTGCACCGTGTTGAAGCCATGCGAGTTGCCGAGGAAATAGGCTGGTGTTTTCGACGAACATCCAATGCCCGAGAGTTTCGCAACGCGATGAGGCTCGATATTCAATTCGAAACATGCTTGGACAATGGCTGCACTTATACTGTCGTGACCGCAACCAGCACAAAGCGTCGAGAGCGACCCTTCGTACTCACGCGTCGTGTAGCCAAGGTCGTTCTTCGGTAGATGTGGATGGCGGAATTGGGGGCGTACGTAACTCATGAGGTTCTATGATGGCAAGTGGGAAAGGATCTGTTGCATGATGGTTTCTGCCGTGATCGGCATGCCATCGTAGTTCAACACAGAGATGAACCGATGCGGGTCTACATTCAATTCCGTGATCAACAACCCTCTCATCTGTCCATCACGATTCTGCTCGATAACGAATACCTTCTCGTGTGTTGCCACAAATTCTAGTACCGTATGATTGAAGGGGAAGGCCCGGAGGCGCAAGGCGTCAAGGATGTGTCCTTGCTCCTTCAGCACATCCAGCGCCTCTTCTGCACTTTGTGTTGATGTTCCAAAGAACAACACACCAAGCGGACTTGCATTCTTTTCTTGATAGCGTTGCGGAGCATGGACAATGGTTTTTGCCGTTTCCCATTTCTTGGTCAGCCTATCCATGTTGCGCTTATATGCTCCGGAGTCTTCTGTATACACGGCGTACTCATCTCGAGACGTACCGCGCACCACATACGAACCCTTGGTTGGGTGGGAGCCAGGTATTGTACGGTAAGGAATGCCGTCGCCGTCTGTGTCGAGGTATCGACCAAACTTTGTCATCGTGTCTAAATGTTCTGCTGTATAGATCTTGCCCCTATCATACGTGCGTTCATCGTCCCATTGGAACGGCAGGCACATGTGATCGTTCATGCCAAGGTCGAGATCGGACATGATCATGATGGGTGTTTGGAGTCGATCGGCCAAGTCAAAGCTGTCGGCCGTCATATCAAAACACTCCGTCGGAGTAGACGGAAAGATCAAGACGTGTTTCGTATCGCCGTGCGATGCATAGGCCGCAAGCGTGATGTCTGACTGCTGTGTTCGCGTTGGCATCCCGGTGCTGGGACCTGTTCGTTGCACATCTATGAGTACAACGGGGATCTCTGCGAAGTATGCAAGGCCGAGGAACTCGTTCATCAATGACACACCCGGACCACTCGTCGCCGTGAACGATCGCGAACCATTCCACGATGCCCCGATTGCCATGCCAATGGCTGCGAGTTCATCTTCTGCTTGGACGATGGCAAAATTGCTCCTGCCATCTTCGTCAATGCGCAGCTCTTCTGCGTACGAGTGAAACGCCTCTGCCACCGATGTAGATGGCGTGATTGGATACCATGCCACAACAGTGGCGCCTCCGTACACGGCCCCAAGACCGCATGCAGAGTTACCGTCGATGAGAATGCTGTTGCCCACGAGGTCGCGTCGCTCTACCCGACATGGCAGCGGATACGACATGTTCTCGTGAATGAAGTCGATACCAAGTTGCAAGGCCTTTACGTTTGGCGCAACCAGTTTCTCTTTGCCCGCAAACTGCTCGCGCAAGAGATCTTCCAACACGGAGAACTCTATACTGAGCAAGGCGGAAAGGGCACCCACATACATCACATTTTTGAACAATTGCCGTTGCCGTGGATCCGTGTATTCACGGTTGCACGTTTCCATGAGCGGAATGCCGATGTAGGTGATGTCTGGCCGAATGAATTCATGAGCGAGTGGCTTCGTGTTGTCGTACACGAAGTAGCCGCCTGGTTTGACGCACTGCACGTCTTGTTTCAAACTCTGTGGATTCACACTCACGCAGAGGTCCACTCCTTCTCGCCGCCCTAAATACCCCTTCTCACTCACGCGTACTTCGTACCACGTTGGGAGACCTTGGATGTTCGACGGAAAGATGTTCTTCGGAGAAACCGGGATTCCCATGCGGAAGATGCTTTTAGCAAAGAGGTAGTTCGCGCTGGCGGAACCCGTGCCATTTACATTCGCAAAACGGACGACGAAGTCGTTACATGCTGACATAGTTCGTTACGCCCCTGCCTTGGCGGTGTTGTAGGAGAAGAGTTGCATGTCCCAAGCTGCCGTTGGACAGCGCTCGGCACAGAGTCCGCAGTGCAAGCACACGTCTTCGTCCTTTACCATCACACGTGCGGTAGCAAGGGGAGCGGACACCAACAGGGACTGTGAAAGATTCGACGCTGGCGCTTTGAGTCGTGAACGGAGATCGGTCTCTGTGCCATCGGCCGTAAAGGTGATGCACGCCGTCGGACAGATGTCGACGCAGGCATCACACTCAATACAAAGCTTTTCGGTGAACACGGTTTGTATGTCACAATTCAAACAACGCTCGGCTTCCTTCCACGCCGTTGCCTCGTCGAAGCCGAGCTCGACTTCCATTTTACGATCACAGAGGGTGAGCTTTTTATCAGCTTGAGGAACGACGAAGCGTTTGTCAATGGTCACATAGCTATCATAACTCCACTCGTGGATTCCCATTTTCTGGCTTACAAGATTCACGGCCGGATGCGGACGTTCGGTCAGTGCAGTGCTCTTGCAATACAGATCAATCGAAATGGCCGCTTGATGTGCTTGTGCAACAGCGGTAATAATGTTCTTCGGACCGAAGGCCGCATCGCCGCCAAAAAATACTCTCGGAATGGTCGACTGATAGGTGGTTGCATCAACCACAGGCATGTCCCATTTGTCGAAGTCCATACCAAGATTGCGCTCGATCCATGGGAAGGAGTTTTCTTGACCAATAGCAATGAGCACATCATCGGCTTCAATAAACACAGGCGGCTCGCCCGTAGAAACGAGTGAGCGCTTGCCGCTCTCGTCATAGACGGCATGCACCTTGTCGAACATCATTCCAGTGAGCACGCCATCGGCAACAACGAATGAAACGGGAACGTGATTGTCGAGAATTGGAATGTCTTCGTGCATCGCATCTTCCTTTTCCCACGGCGATGCCTTCATCTCTACGAACGGACTTCGCACGAGAACTTTGACGTGTTCTCCTCCAAGGCGACGTGCGGTTCGACAGCAGTCCATCGCCGTGTTGCCACCACCTAGGACAATCACGCGTTTGCCAATCTGCTTCGTGTGCTCGAACGCTACACTCTGCAACCAGTCGATGCCGATATGGATATTCTTTGCCGCTTCGTCACGTCCAGGAATCGCAAGATTACGTCCTCGTGGCGCACCAGTACCCACAAACACTGCATCATAGTCTTTTTCAATCACAGATTGCAAGCTGTTGACGTAGGTATGGAACTGCGTGTGAATTCCCATGTTGAGAATGTGACCAACCTCTTCTTCAAGCACAGAAATCGGAAGTCGGAACGATGGGATTTGCGTTCGCATCATCCCGCCGCCGGCAGGCTGTTCGTCAAAGAGATGTATCTCGTATCCCAGAGGAGCAAGGTCGCGAGCTACTGTTAAGGAGGCGGGGCCACCGCCGATAAGCGCAATCTTCTTGCCGTTCGGCGGGAACGGACCCTGTGGTATGTAGGAGGTTAGGTCGCCTTTGTTATCTGCAGCAACACGCTTGAGTCGGCAGATGGCCACTGGTTGATCCTCTACGCGCACACGCCGGCACGCCGGCTCGCAAGGGCGGTCGCACGTTCTTCCGAGAACACCCGGAAAAACATTCGACTCCCAATTCACGATGTACGCTTCTGTGTACTTCCCGGCCGCAATCAGTCGGATGTATTCGGGGACGGGTGTGTGGGCAGGGCAGGCATACTGACAGTCAACTACCTTGTGATAGTATTCCGGGTCTTTTGTATTCGTTGGATGCATGTACGAGACTTTTCGTTGTGTCCGAAGCTCGCGTCACGTAAAACGTGTGCGAGATTTCGGTGGCTAACATCCGCAATTTCTGACTCTCTTCAAAGGACCTCTATCAGGCTGACCTTTATCATAGGCGGGAGGAGCGGACATCGGCATGTTTGAACATCAAAAAGATTGAGGCATGCCATGAAACTCTTCGTACCACTCTTGCTGCTCGCGCTGAATCTAGGTGTCGTACATGCCCAACGATGGGTACCAATGAACGGTCCTAACGGCGGAACATTTGATGAATTGACGGTGAGCTCGACCAACCCAAGTATTATCGCAACTCGAATCATGTCGACGGAAAAATTCCTCTACACCACGAACGGTGGAACGACGTGGCAACCCTTTGCAAGCATTCCTACAGGTTGGTCTGGTGGTTTGTATGATTTGAGATTTGTGTCGGGGACGGCACAAACACTGCAATTGATTGCCTACGGCGCCTTGCATGAAACGGCAAATTTTGGAGCGAGTTGGAGGAAAGTGTTTGATCTTCCAGTCTCGGCAAATGTGAACAAAGTTCAACGAGCCCCCGGAACATCGTCTACATGGATGGCGTGGGGTAATGCACTTCCGATTATTCGAACAACGAATAACGGAGCGCACTGGGACACTGTGATTACTGCACGCCCAAGTACGGTTGCAATCTCTCCGGTTGTCATGTCGGACGCAGCGCCTAGACGAATGTGGACTGCGCTGCGAGACTCGATCTACGAAAGTGTCGACACGGGAGCAACGTGGTCGAAGATTACGTACGTCGGTGTGTTGGGATATTCGCTTTCGCTGAAGAGCGCAGACGTGACCGACAGTAGCCGGCTATATGCATACTTCCAAGGTCGCATTGGCGTATCGACGGACTTCGGTAGAACATGGTCCGATAAAACTGGCAAGAATGTGCTTTCGACTGCAGGTATCGAGCAAGACCGTGAGTCACCTAACATCCTTTGGGCGTGGGGCACGAATGTTCTCCGTAGTACCGACCGAGGAATGTCGTGGACTGCTGTAGATACAATGAACCCCTCAAGACTCAGAGCGGTGCTCGTCGACCACGTCCTTACCGTAGGCTGCTACGAAGGTGGCATCCTACGTGGAACGGCTACTGGAGCTCCTTGGCAACGTATCGACAATGGCGTTGCCTATGTAAGCGTACGCCGCATTCACTCCGTTACCGATGCACATTTCTACGTAGAAGGCACGAACGATGTGATGGAAACCACGAATGGTGGTGAAACATGGTCGTGGCTCACGCCTGTGAAATACGACCAGCCATCGGGCGGACGTGTCTATGCATTTGCCGTCTGTGCTGCCAATACGCAGAGTATGGTGGGCGGCACGAACTCCGAGATCTTTCGTAGCATAGACGGAGGTCGCTCATGGCAAGAATCGAATCCAAGACAGAACGTCCCGATCTACACTGCTTCGTACAACCCCACGAATGCAAACGATGTTGTTGTTGCAGGCATGTTCACCATAAAGAGGTCAAGCAATGGGGGAGCGTCGTGGACCACCATCCAAACCCCCTCGTTCAGCTACGTTAGAGAATTGTACAGAGCCGTAAACCCTCTCAACATGCTCGCCGTTGAGTCTTCGAAATACTACACATCGGCCGATGGTGGCACAACATGGATTGCACGAGATGGTAGCTATCCTCCAACAGCGGTTGCTGTCGATCCCACAGGTCCTGCCTCGTTTATCGGAAGCACATACGGCACCGTTTCCCTCTCAACAGATGGTGGTGTAACCTGGACGTCAAGATGGGACATGGCAGCAGAACCTTCGGCCTTGCTCGTCGATCCCCATTCCAACAATGTGATCTATGCGGCAACAACAAGCGGAGATTTGTATCGATTGCACCGCGAGAATCAAATCGTGGATACGCTCTACAACTCTAACTATCCGAATGAGCGATTCGATATCCGAGCACTGCATGTCAAGGGTACGACAATTCTGGCTGCTGGAGACAACGGTATCGCATGGTTCGATCCAACGCTCGTCTCGGTATCAGGGCAAGAGCTCACTCTCGGCGGTACAACGGTGTATCCGAATCCGTGCGCCGATCGCATTCATATCGTCCTAGACCAGGCCTTCGCGACATCGGTCTATGATGTTCGAGTAGAGATTTTTGACATGGTTGGCAATCGCCTGCTCGACGTTATGGCTTCGCCCCAAGACGCCAACGTAAACGTCTCGGCGCTACCTCCGGGTACGTATGCAGTTCGCGTTTCCGATGCACTTCGAGTTTCTACCACTACGCTACAGCGACAGTAAAGCATTGCCTGTAACGATTTAGGGCACAACCTCCTTGAGAACATGTGAAGAGACCTAACCCCCTCATTCTTTACCTTTCACTCCTGGTCGCCGTGGCTCAACCCCCTACGGCGACCGGGACGGTATACGATTCCGGTAGCACGTACATTGGTGGTGCTTCCGCCGACAGTTTCCCTTTCGCAGCCCAAACTTCAAACGGAAATTCTGTTGTAGCCTTTACCACGTCGTCCGCTGCGTTGCCAACAACGGCAGGTGCGTACATGGCTGGGCGGCAAGGCGGCACGGACGGCTACGCAGAGGTTCGTTCTTCGACAGGCATCCTCCTTGCAGCTACCTATTTCGGAACGGCGGAAGACGACGTGGTGCGTTCGTTGGTTGTTACCAACGACGGCTCGGTTGTTGTGTCGTATGCAACGCAGAAGAAACAAGCTGCAACGTCTACTATCACGTTAAGCGGTACAGCCGAAGAATACACCATCGTCCTTCGCCTCCCTTCCACCCTCACCACTCCTGTGGCAACATTGCGACTCGAGAGCCATAAGCCCATCGCGATTGCCTCGTGCACAGAACGAGCGAACGGAGAACTTTGGTTTGTTGGGACAACAGAGGATGATGCCCTTGCCACTACTACTGCGGCCGCGCAAGGCGCATTGAAGGGCGAGTACGACTGTTACATCCTTGCCACCGACGCGAACCTTACGACACTTCGATATGCCAGCTATCTTGGTACCCCTGAGAAGGATGCTGCTGTAGCAGCACTTGCTCGTGCAGACACCTCCATCGTCATTGTGTGGAAAACCAGAACGGACAATGGCTCG
>JBBRES010000019.1:0-19985 GCA_038202665.1 Kapaibacterium sp. (SeqCode)
TTCTGCTTCTGCTGCCTTGTCGCAATACTCCCGCTCTGATATATCTTCCTGCTCACAATCCACCCATGCCCTGAATGTGCGCCCCCAACTCTCTATGCTATATGCGAGCGACTCTATAATGTAGGTGGCGAATTCTGATGGCAAGCGAAGGGTGATGAATTTCATGGGGCAAGTTCGCCGGAATGTTCGCGACGTGCCGGACAGATTTCGCTCGTATGTTACTAACTGGAAATACGCTCCGCCCCTGCAACCTTTCCGCCGTGCCAAGCGTTAGGCAACCGCATGAAGCAACTCTCTCCGACGATCAACCGAATTGGCTATGTGGCATTCACGTTGCTCGGCATTGTGAAGCCGATCTTGAGCCAAGACTTTACCGAAGCAACGACCTTAGGGGTCGCTCTGATCTTCGACCCGTTCGATCCCAATGTCCCGCTTGGACAACGACCATGGTGGCAGCAAGCGATATTGTATACGCAGGTTGCCGCATCGTTCGCAGCCGTTGGCGTGATGTTGTTCAAGTAGTGCAGTAGCGCTTTGCGCCATGTGCACTCTCAACGCCTACCCACCGATAATCGAAAACGGCACACTTACTTTCAGCGCCGCGTTGAACCCTGGGTTCAGCGCATAGGCCTTGTATCGAGAGAGTGCGTCGTAGTAGGCTTTGTTGGTCAGGTTCTCGAAGACCACGTCTAGATTCATGCGCGATGTGCCAACAGGAATCTGTCCGCCGATTGCGGCATCTAGCAAGAAGTACGCAGGCGTTACTGTTTCGTTCATCGCAATACGGTCTTGTTGCATTGCATAGCGTGGCTTGACTGTTATATAGAACCGCTCGAGCCACGAGATATCGTTGTTCATGTACGTGAGTGCACCCTTGAAGCGATTGGAAGGCATGAAGGGCAGCGGGGACGCGTTGCTCACGCGCTCGCCTCGCACAATGTCTGCACCAACCATAAGAGTGAGCCAGTCGGTGATGCGCGCTTGCACTTGCACTTCGCCACCAACTAACAATGCGTCTGATTGTAAGTAGCTGTACACGGGAAGTCCGTCTATCATCGCACCTGTTGGTTGCAAAAAGATGAAACTGTTGATGGCATTGCGATACACCGAGACCTCTGCTTGAATGGCCGGTGTGTTGTAGCGGATGCTTACGTCGACGTTCACCGAACGCTCTGGTGTAAGCGAGGCGTTGCCCACTTTATAACGCACGGCCCCTTCATCCTGCCCCCTTCCAAACAATTCTGCAGCAACAGGGGAACGCCATCCGGTTGCGAGATTCACGGCTACAACCATTGGTGTGACTGGGTTCCAGGCCACGCCAAGCTGACCCGTAAACGCGTCGTACGATAAGGATGTATCCTGCACTTGCAACTCTGTGTTGTTCAGAACAGACATCGATCGTGTGTCGAACCGCAACGCACCCGTTGCGCGTAAGTCATTCGTGAATCTGCGTTCACTGTAGAAGAACCCAGCAAGATTCATCTGTCCGTACGATGGAATCACTGCATTCTTGCCAAGCGTTTGGTTTCGCATGTGCTCGGCTTGCACACCGAGCGTCCCAATGTTGGCGACGATCATCTTTGCATTGAGCGACGTGGTATATAGGTCCAACACAACTTCCGGCGGAATACCAGCCGCACGTTTCGCTGCTTCTTCCTCTTCTGTTTCTTTCACACCTTCTTCTGTGCGCGAATTGTATTGAAAGGCTGCAGTAACATCAAAGCGGACATCGTCAAGTGGAATCACGGCTGTAAGCGCCGCACGTTCGTGAAGAATTTCTTGAAACGGCGATGCAAGAACTGTGTCGGGCTTTCCAGTATCTGGGTCTGTTTCGATTTCTTGCCGACCTGGCTCTGGAGAGATTTCGTAACGTTGGTTGAAGTGCGACAAATCAAGCGACACCGTTCCCCACTCTTTCTTCAAACCAAGCGATGTACTTCCATTCAATTCTTGTCCGCCAGAATTGAACACCGTTCCATTGGGCGTGTTGTACTCGCTCGCCACACGCGCATTGAGATTCACACGATACGCAACATCTCCTTCCATACCAGCAACGCCAAGAGCACCGCCAGCACTTCCATTCACGCTGTTTGCGTTGATGATGCCAATGCCTCGCATCGTACCAGGCGTAGATGCAAACACGTCTGCGCGAATCACGTTCACAACGCCACCAACGGCGTCCGATCCGAACATCACGCTGTTGGGTCCGCGTACCACTTCGATACGTTCCACATCAAACGAAGAAAGCTCTGCCGACTGCGGCTCGTCCCACGTTTGCGAGCCAAGCCGAAGACCGTTCTGCGCAACCACAACGCGTTGCGCAGTGAGTCCGCGAATCACGGGCTTCACAGAAAGAGGACCTCCACTAGTGGTTGTAACGCCGGGCAGCAGGTCGATCGTCGACATAATTGCCTGTCCACGCTGCCTGTCGAGCACGCGCCCATCCACGGCACTCGTCTGAATTGGACTCTCCATCACATCCGACGGCGACGGCTCTGCCGTAACCACAACCATGGGCGTTTCAAATGGCGACTCATTCATAACAACATTCGTCATCACTTCTACACCCCGATAGTTCACCTCGCGCACCTCGGTCTTATACCCAATGCGCCGGAACTCCAAGATGTACATACCCTCTGCCGTGAGCGGCACCACGTAGCCGCCGTGCGCATTCGTTGTCGCGCGCACATGCACACTCGGCACAAGTACCGACACACCAGCCAACGTATCACCAGCGCTGGACGTAACAACCCCACGTACTCCCGTTTCTTGAGCAGGAAGTGTAAAGGCGGAAAGGAGGATAAACACAGGCAGGAGGCGGGCTATTCTTTTCATCTGCGCAAAATAATGAAATGAATTTTCGACGCGTTCATCGTGTCGCTGTTTTTTCTGTTCCTTTCCGCCATCCCCCTCGGCTACCCGTGATATCTTGTGTTCATCTATCATCACGTGCGTGCCCATTGTTGCATACGTTGCGTGAGAGCCTGTGAGTAGGTAACGTTTTTCTGACGTCGTACTTGGTTGTGCATTCTACCTACACAACCTTGGAGGTTTACATGTTTCGGTTTCTTCTTCTCGTTGGACTTCTGTGGAGCGCTACGCTGCACGCTCAGCCATTGATTTCGGTAACACCGAACCCTGTCTACTTTACGAACGTTGCCGTTGGACAGTCTGCAGACACCACGCTCACCATCGTGAACTATTCGTCCAATCTGCTTACTGTCCGCATGTATATCGATGGACCAGATGCAGCAGATTTCATGCTCATGCAAGGTCCGTCCATCCAGATCAAAGGCAATCAGGGATTTGCTACGGTGGCAATTCGACATACACCGTCACACGCCGACACGAGTTCTGCGCAGCTTGTTCTTTCTATGGACTCCGGCATCACCACCGTTCCAGTAGATCTGTACGGTGTAGGCAAACCAACATTCCCCGGTGGCTTGCAAGTGCTTCCAAAGCAAGTGCAATTCCAGAATGTGATTGTCGGGCGCAGCATCGACGCGATTTTTGCCGTGAACAGCTCGACGGTAATCGCACAACCAATCATGGTCTCCTTCTCTACTTCTGCAGGTTCACCATTCTCGATCGTATCGCCACTGTCACCCGTATCCATCTCCTCGAAGGGAAGCGCGAATTGTGTGATAAGGTTCTCGCCAACAGCAGAGGGCACCTTCACTGGCGTGATCAATGTAATGGCTAATGGTGCGGTGATCACCGTTCCGATTACAGGTACGGCCTACCCATCGCAACTCACGGTGAAGTGGGACGGATCTGACTTTATTGCCGACAGCATCGGCATGCCGGTGACACGGACAATTGAGGTTACCAACAACGGAGACGACTCGCTTGTATCTGTCTTCACGTCGCGTGGTCTTACGTTCAAAGCAAATCCCGAGTCATTGTACCTCACTCGCGGACAAACCGGCACATCCGTCGTCACCTTTACGCCATACAGCATGGACACCCTGACAGAAGGTCTTGAAGTTGTTCGTAGTCGAATGAGTGAGTACAGCTTTTCACTGCGCGGCTTTGTACGTCCAAAGCCAACTGTACGCCTTCGTGTTGGTGGTGTGACCGGCAAGCCAGGATCATCAGCACCCTGTGTGATTACATTGCTCACAGACATTTCTCCGTACACCTTCAGTGCAACGATGACGCTTTCGTTCAATGCATCGGTGTTGGTTCCAAACTTTACAACACTGAGCGACGTAACAGCAAATGGCATTCGCACGGTAAGCACAACTGTTGGTGTACCGGCTACACGTGCAAATGGCGATGTACTTGCCTCGCTGCCCTTTACCATTGCCCTCGGTGATGAAACAACATCGCCAATCCGTTTGGTTGGTATTGTATGGCGTGGTGTAGAGGGTATCGAGATTCCGATGAACACAACGGCGGAAGACGCAACAACAACGGTCGAGGACGACCGCGAAGTAAACACGAATGCGGGCTCGATGACGCTGTCACTCGCACCCAATCCCATGACCACGTCTTCAACCGCAACGATCTACGGCGCACAAGGCGCACTCGTTGTTGAACTCTATAGCACAACCGGTGTTCGCGTTCTCTCTACGTCGCTCACGGCGTCTTCAAATGGAACGACGGTGCTCTTCGACCGCAGCACTCTCTCGCAAGGATTGTACATTTTGCGTGTAAGCAACGGCCCGTCCACACTTGTTCGGAGACTTGTCGTAGAGTGACCCTTTGATCGCACGTCATATCACGTTATGCGTGTTGATAGTGAGTGGCGTTTTGAGTGCACATGCCCAACAAGAGTTGATCGTTGCACCGCAGGTAGGCGCCACATTCGCATCCGCATCATTCCAACAGCTCGGTCCGCTCGTTCTTCCAGAACGGGCGACCGGGCTTTCGTCGTCGACGTCATGGATGGCCGGCGCGCGAGGCGCCATGCGCATTCCACTCTCCTCGCGACTTAGCATTCTTCCAAGTGTTGGCGCCTCCTATTCAAACGCCGTGGCCTCTGCCTTAGAACCAACGGCCTTTGCCATTAACGGACAGATTGTACCAGGCACATTTACACATACCTATTCGTTTTCTACTGTGGCATTGGAAGGTGGCATGGAAGCACGGTATGCAGTGCTTCCGTTTCTTGATGTTGCCGCAGGCGTTGGGACGTTCATCACTACGTCGATGACTGGAACGCACGACATGGCAATCACCAATCCTTCGGGCGTAACATTCACCGACGGCTCATCAACACAACGTCGTGCCGAAGGTGCCATCGCACAACGAAACACGCTCGTGCCGTTCGCAGCAGCATCCGTGATTGTGCCGATGCATATCGCAACGTCGCTTCTTGAAGTGGAGCTGGGATACCGAGCAACACTTGCATCCATGGTGAGCACGGCAACGCTCAATATGCAGCAGCTCTTTGCGCGCATTGGATTTCGATTTGATCTGTCGGCCACCGTGCCGCCTCGCATCCCTACCTTCTCCCCTTCTTCCGTATCGCCTGCGCCACTCACAACTCCGCTTTCAATAATTCCGTTGTTGTTGCCACCATCCGCGGTGATTGCGCAGACGCCGGATGCGCCGTCTGTGTTTACGTTGTGTTCGGTGGCGTTTCGACAGTCAAACGGGCGGGTAGTGGAGCGCGGCGTGGTGCGTATGGAGCGGACGCTCATGCAAACCATCGATCAAGGTCCGGTTGGTGCCGCAGTATCGCGGCTTGATACTGTGCTTCGAGCCGATCCGCCGATTGTGTTGTTGCGGCCGGTTGTATCAACAGATGACAGTATTGCGTCGTGGGTGGTTCGCGTATCGGTTGCCGATTCTACAGTTGTGGAATACAAAGGTGTAGGACAGCCACCTCGAGAGATAGAATGGGACTGTGCATCCATCTCTCAATCGTTGTTCACACTTCTCACTCACAACACGGCAGTGGCCCGAGTAGAGGCCATTGGCGTCCATGGCGGACAATCATCTTCTTCTCCAACGATCATTCGTCTTCTTGAAGGACGTCGCACCGCTCAACTCGACACGGCGCAAATGAATGCAACGTTGTGGGGATATGAGGTGAATGCCGTAGATCCGCCCACATGGTCTCGCGCGCTCTTGCAACGTGTTCGAGCGCACGCACGCACGGCAACGTCTATAGCAGTTTTTGGAAGTGCCGATGGAGATGGCGAGCGGGCAGTAAACCAGCGCATCGCAGAACAACGCGCGCAGCGCGTTGCAACATCCGTTCATGCGGCGGCGCATGCTGTGCTTGGGATAGACCCCGTGCCGGCATCATTTTCGTCAAGAAACGACCGCGACAGACGCGTTCGCATTGTGGTCCGGCAGTAGGGTGTGGTGTTCCAATATGGCGGTGGTGCCGCCATTTTTCCATCCATTATGGCGGTAGCGTCGCCATTTTTCCATCCATTATGGCGGTAGCGTCGCCATTTTTCCTTGCATTATGGCGGCAACAATGGCATATTGGGGGCTATGAAAGCTAGGAATCGAGTTCTAACGCCCTCAAAAGGGTCTTTCTTCCTTCTTGGACCAAGAGGAACTGGTAAGACGCTTTGGACACGGCAGGCCTATCCGGATGCAATTCGGATAGACCTTCTAGACCCCGAAACATTTCGTCTCTATGCGGCAAAGCCGGAGCGGCTTCGTGAACGTGTAGAAGGTGCTCAAGCGGCAACCGTTGTGGTGGTAGATGAAGTGCAGAAACTCACATCGCTTCTTGAGGTTGTTCACCTTCTGATATCAGAGGGAAGCACGCATCAGTTCGTGCTCACTGGTTCGAGCGCTCGAAAACTGCGACGCGGAAACGTCAATCTCCTAGGCGGCAGGGCAACGATGCGAACGATGCATCCCTACATTGCATTGGAGCTTGGTGCATCGTTCTCGCTCGATCGTGCCTTGCAGACGGGTATGATTCCTGTCGTTCAGGAGTCTGTAGACCCGGCAGACTCTATACATGCGTACAACGCGCTGTACATCAAGGAAGAGGTTCAAGCGGAAGGACTCGTTCGCAACACCGAGAACTTCACTCGTTTTCTTGAGGCCATTAGTTTTTCACAAGGGTCACAGATAAACCTTTCGAACGTTGCCCGCGAATGCCAGGTCAGCAGAAAAACAGTCGAAGGATATGTGAGCATTCTCGAAGACTTGCTCCTTGCCTACACCCTACCTGTTTTTACAAAACATGCGAAACGAATTCTAGCTGCTCATCCAAAATTCTACTTCTTTGATGTAGGATTGTATAGAGCGAACCGACCGTTTGGTGTGTTGGACAATCCATCTGCGATTGACGGCATTGCACTTGAGAGTCTTGTTGCACAACATCTTCAGGCAGGCAAAGACTATGCCGCCGATGCAAGAGATGTCTACTATTGGCGAACAAAGGCCGGGCTTGAAGTAGACTTTGTTGTCTACGGTCCTTCGATTTTTCATGCCTACGAGGTAAAGAACTCCGGTACGGTTCGCCCTCAAGATCTTACCGGGCTACGTGCGTTTCTCACCGATTATCCAGAGGCATCGGCCACACTTCTCTATAGGGGTACGGAGCGACTCGTACGCCATGGCATACTACTGCAACCGATCGAAGAATGGCTCCCGATGTATGGGGCAAACGGCGTTTATCGCTGATCGAGGTTCTTGAGGTCTAGGCGACATTGCTCAACGTCGCCGGCCATCCCCGCAGCCTCTGCGAGAGCCAGCGCTGAACGCAGCGCACTGCGGGCCGCCTTCACATCGTGTAAGAGGTTGCTTACGCGATATATATCTCGATACAAGCGATAGGCCTGGTCAGGAGTGGCACGACGAGCGGCAGCGACAAGCTCATCGCGACGATGCACAAGTACCTCACGTTCGGCTTTGCCTTCAAGCAAGGCCGGTGGCTGAGCATGCGTAGGATATGTATCGGATGCTTGCTGACGAAGCGCTGGTGGCGCGGTCTCTGGCTTCGATACTACGGTCGTTGATGGGGCAGTTGCAACGCGAGCAGGCCCTTCGAACTGTGGTTGTGGGGCAGCAGACCACATGGAAGCCGCTACACCAATGAAGGTTGCAACAACAACAACGGCGCTGCTCCAAAGAACAGCCGCAGGAACATCGATCCTGCTACCGAGAAGTGACGTGCTAAGGGTGGCTTGTTGTGCGACGAGGGCGGCAAGGGTGCTCGCGTTGATTGGCTCTGCACAGGCCTTTAGCAGTAACGACTGACCACGCATTGTCTCTAGCTCTTGCGGAAGTGTGGAATCGAGCGCAGGCAAAGATCCTGCGTCGGCCAACGCCTCCGTAGGTCCGTCGTCAATCATATCCATCAGCAGTTCTTCAATGCGTTCCATGATTAGTCCTCGAATTGCGGTCGCAACACGGCCGCGAGTGTACGTCGTGCACGAAACACACGAACCTTGGCAGCCGATACGGTGATGCCAAGGAGATTCGAAATATCGTTGTACGACAGGTCATCAAAGTATCGAAGGCGGATGATGGTGCGGTCGTCATCGGGTAAGGCATCGACGGCGGCACGGATGAGATTGAGGTCGACTTCCGACATTCCTTGTTCGTCGGCAACAGCGTTGTCTGCGTCTTCTAACGGTGACGTGCGTTGCTCAATCCGTTTCTCTCGCAAACATGCATGCCGAGCGATAGAAAAGATCCACGCATCAAAGTTCCGTCCGTTAAACGTTGCTCGCGACGCATACACCGAGGTGAACACCTGTTGCACCATATCGACGGCCTTTGCCTCGTTGCGCAACACGGTACGCGCATAGGCAAACAGCTTGGTAGCGTATCGTTCATACAACGCGTCGAACGCATCGTGATGTCCGTTACACACCCGACTGAACAGTTCCTCATTTGTAGTCTCCATCGCCTTCATAGCTGCAACCTAGTCCAATCAGTATGAAAGGTTACCACTATACATCGCGATGCCATGTTGTAACCATTGGGGGTGAATGTGGATTTGATTCATTATGCGCACAACCATCGCCATCACATTCGCCCTTGCCACCCTTCTCACCCTCACATCGTGTGTTGACGAGCGTGGCAACCCCATCAATCCTTCCAATCCGAACCCTCCGTCTTCGGCAATGGCTGTCGTGCCCGACTCTATTGGCATGGAGGTAGGAGGCACCTTCCAGTTCTCGACAAAGAACATCGATGCCGTCAACGTGGCTTGGGCCATGGAGTCTGGTCTTGGTTCTATCTCGGAAACAGGTCTGTACACCGCCCCTGCGTCTTTGAAGTCTGCATCGGCACGGGCTCGGATTTTGGCAATGGACAAACGCGACTCCACGAAACGTGCATGGGGCATTGTCGATCTTCGCGACCCAACGTGGGGACCGCCCGTAGACACGAATGTGTGCTTTACACGCGACATCATGCCGCTTGTCCTTAGTAACTGTTCGATGGCGGGATGTCACGACGGAACGGGCGACGAAGCTCGAAGTCTCCTGAACTACACCGATATCAAAACCTATGTCCGCAATGGCTCCAACGGCCAACCAGCCGCCTCAAAAAGCAAACTTTACACAGTCCTCCTGCCAGGAGCCAGCGAACCAATGCCCCGAGACCGCGCACCACTCTCGGCCGCTCAAATCGCTCTTATCAAGAAGTGGATCGACCAGGGTGCCAAGAACACGAGCTGCGTAGAGTTAACGTGCGATACGACATCCGTGACGTACGCAGACATTGATAAGATCATGACCACGAACTGCACAGGCGGCTGTCACAGTGGCGTCGCGCCCAGCGGTGGGATAGACCTTACCATGGAATCTATCGTTAGGCTTCAAGTGACGGTTGGGAACCTTATCGCAACGGTTGAACAGCAGCCGGGAGTTGGTCCAATGCCAAAGGGTGGCGCCAAGCTCACAGACTGCGACATTGCCCGCATACGCACGTGGGCGCGGACCGTCAAGTAGGAAAACATCGCCTAACTGCTTTCAAGTCATGCGCTTCCGTTCATGATGCAATGCGTTGCCCCGTTTGGCTTCTACCCCTCTCCATGGCTATATTTGCCATAGCAGAGCGAGGAAGTTGACCACGATTGTAGAAGGAGGAGCATGGCAACACGTCACCCACGGCGCATCATGAGGGCGTTGGCAAGAGCCATCGTTCCCGCCGTTGCGATGTTGACGTCGGCCCACGTGCTCCTTTCCCAGCAAGGCACTCCTCCTCGCACACCTGTCCCCACACCAGCCTCGCAGCCAGCCGCCATGGCGCCCGCGAAGAAGACACCTGTCTTTCCTGACGAGTTTTGGGATTTAGACGAAGGAATTGCGGGTCAGGCCCAGCTCGATAACGGCATAGCGGAACAACTCGAACGCGCACGCCAACGGTATCTGAAGGCCCTCCTCCTTATCGAACAAAAGGACACGCTTGCAGCGGCCCGACAGTTTGAATCGGCCATCGTCGCTCTCAATGAGCTGGCCAGCTATCCTAAGATCGAAGACAACCAAGACTTCACGGACCTTGCCCAATCGGTGATCGAGGACTACGAAGCCTACGTCTCGAGTATCGACGATCTGGACGAGAACTCCTCTGCCTTTATCCTGCGCGAAAAACTCTTCGAAGAAGTCGAAACGTATTCGAGAGCAAGCAAGGCAGAGCCAAAGAAAACAGCAGAACAGACCAAGGCAGAAACAGCCGCCTTACCAGTGACTACCATTCCGCTCGTCATGAACGAGTCGGTAGAGAAGAGCGTCCGATTCCTTGCCGAGAACAAGGGCCGAAAGTTCATGAAGCGCTGGATCGAGCGAAGTGGCAAGTGGTTCTCGATGATGAAACGCATTGCCAAAGAAGAAGAGATGCCTGAAGAGATCATCTTCTTGTCGATGATGGAGTCCGGGCTCGACCCGAACGCCTTCTCTCTCGCAAAGGCCGTTGGACTGTGGCAGTTCATGCAAGCAACCGGACAGGAGTATGGTCTTACGGTAAACTTCTGGATTGACGAACGCAGAGATCCCGAGAAGTCTACCCGTGCAGCCATGCGGTTCTTGAAAGATCTCTACCGAGACTTCGGCGATTGGCACCTTGCTTTGGCAGCCTACAACCGTGGTGCTGGCGGCGTCAAGCAATCGATGCGAAAGACTGGCAGCACCACTGCTTCCTACTGGGAAACGCGCGACTATCTGCCGCGCGAAACCCGCAACTACGTGCCACTCTACATCGCAACGACGCTTATCAATCTGCAGCGCGAGAAGTATGGCTTTACGGATGACTCGCTCACGTTCCATCCGGAGTACGCCTACGATGTGTTTATGGTGAAGGAACCCACGAACATCGCAGCATTGGCCAAGTGCGCTGGGATGACGGTGGATTCTATTCGCAAGCTCAATCCCGAACTCGTGAAGCCGTGCACCCCGCCAAACGTAGACTTTTACGCGTTCAAGGTCCCCAAAGGATCTCTGCAAACATTTGCATCAAAGTTCGAGTCGCTCACAGACGATGAGAAGCGTCCATGGATGGCGCATACCGTTGCCCGCGGAGAGACTATTGCCTCGATCGCAAAACGCTATGGCGTTACCTCGTCCGACGTTGCGAGTGTCAATCAACTCACCGGCTACAAGAGCAAACTCAAGCGCGGCATGTCGATCCGCATTCCGATGACGAGCGTTGGTTCTCAACCACAACTTGCCATGAGCGAGCCGGCATCGACCACACCGAACGACGTAATCGGTGGAGCCGCAACACCCGAAAGCATGTCGCCTCGCCGCCATTCCCAACCCTCCCCCACTGTTGCTGTACCAACAGCAGTAACAACAGAGGTAGCAGGGACAACTACTATGGTGGAAGGGTCGAAGGGTCGCACCACCGTTAAACACACCGTGCAGAACGGCGAAAACCTGTATAGCATCGCACGTCGGTATGGCGTACGACTTACAGATCTTCGCAATTGGAATAACATCTCGTACGACAAAGAGAACATCCGGATTGGCGACACACTTGTAGTTGCCATTACCGACGAAGCTACGCGCAGTGTTGCGGCGTCCGATGTTGAGAAAATTCGCGTATCGCGCGTGATCTCGCACACCGTTGCCCGTGGCGAAACGTTGGCCGGAATTGCATCGCTTTATAGTACTTCTACAGATCGCATCCGATCCCTGAACAAGCTGCCACGCAATGGTGCGTTGAAGTCCGGCAAACCCCTTCGCGTAGAAACGTCACTCTCCAAAACAGAACTAGCAGCCATCGTCCGCAGCGCCCCAACAGGCAAACCGCAGATCCATGGTGTGCGCAAGGGCGAAAGCCTCAGTAGCATCGCTGCCACCTACGGCGTGGACGAGGCCCAGCTGCGCAGATGGAACAACGACGTCTTGGACGGAAGCACGGTTTTCGCAGGAACAAAGCTGCGCATCTATAGCGCCCAGACAACAGACAAGGGAAGTGCGGCACCATCGCCCGATGGCAAGCGCCCACCCAAGAACTATGTGGTCCGCCGAGGTGATACCCTCAGCGAGATCGCCGATAAATTCGGCCTGAGCGTCACCTCGCTCATGAAGAAGAACCGCAACCTCTCCGAGCGCACCATCCGAGCTGGTCAGACCATCCGTTTGCAGTAAGAGTGCACCCTTCATTTTCGTAGTTTTGTGGGCTTGTTTTCATAGCCCGAGCTTCATGCACGCCATCATACCAGTGGCAGGGATGGGCACACGCCTACGCCCCCACACATACACATTGCCCAAGGTACTCGTTAACGTAGCGGGAAAACCTATCCTTGGTCACATCCTCGATGCTCTCATGCTGCAAGGCGTAACGGGAGCAACGATCATTACTGGGTACAAGGGCGACCTTGTCGAGGAGTATGTGCGCAACACCTATTCGTTGCCGTGCACCTTCGTCGAGCAAACCGAACTGCTTGGACTTGGACATGCGATATGGATCGCACGCGAGACGATCACGGACGAACCGGTACTCATCATTCTCGGTGATACGGTCTTTGATGTTGATCTCTCGGTGCTCGATGCCGCATCCCTTTCGTCGCTTGGTGTGAAGTACGTTGATGATCCACGTCGATTCGGCGTTGTGATCTCCGACGGACCGTTCGTAACACGCCTAGTCGAAAAGCCAGAGACTCCTGTTTCACACATGGCACTCGTTGGCTTGTACTACATCAAGAATCCACTCTTGTTGAAAGAGTGTCTGCAGTACTTGATCGACAACGACCTACGCACCAAGAACGAATATCAACTCACGGATGCGCTGCAGCTTATGGTGGACCGTGGCGAGCGTTTTACAACGTTCCCTGTTGATGGTTGGCACGACTGCGGCAAGCCCGAAACTCTCCTTGAAACCAATCGCTTCTTGCTTACCAAAGGCTCAACACGCGAAGCTCCGAAGGGATGCGTTGTCGTACCGCCCGTTCACATCGACCCAACTGCTATTGTTGAGCACAGTGTGATCGGCCCCTTCGCTTCTGTTTCTCGCGGAGCCGTTGTACGCAACAGCCTTATTCGCGACAGTATCATCAGCGATGGTGCTATTGTAAGCGATGTAGCACTTGAGCAGAGCATCATTGGCGAGAATGCCGAAGTGTACGGACAGTTTGTTTCCATCAACATTGGTGATGCATCTGTTGTTCGTCTAAGCCGATAACTCCCTTCGCACCTACATTCATTTCTCATTGCGTCTAGCATCTATGCCCCATACGTTTACCTCCGAGTCGGTCAGCGAAGGCCATCCCGACAAGATCTGCGATCAAGTTTCGGATGCCGTCCTTGACGAAGTTCTGGCCAACGACCCATCTGGTCGAGTCGCCTGCGAATGTTTTGCCACTACTGGTCTGATCGTTGTTGGTGGCGAGATCACCACCACACATTACATCGATCTTCCACAACTTGTTCGCGATGTGATCAAGGACATTGGCTACACGAAGGCGGAGTACCGATTCGATAGTGAGTCGTGCGCCGTCGTCAACGTCATCAATCGTCAGTCACCCGATATCGCACAAGGCGTAGACACTGGTGGCGCGGGCGATCAAGGGATGATGTTCGGCTATGCGAGCACCGAGACGGACGAATACATGCCTGCGACGATCTACTATGCGCACAAGCTTGTAAAGCGCCTAGCCGACATACGTAAGAGCGCCTCGCATCTGATGCCGTATCTGCGTCCCGACGCAAAGGCACAAGTGTCGATCGTCTATGCAGACAATGGCGACATCATTCGCGTCGACACCGTGGTGGTCTCTACGCAGCACGACCCCGTTAATCAAATGCAACTCCGCGAAGACGTGATGGAGCATGTGATCAAGGCCGTGATTCCCGAGAACCTGATCACGTCCGAAACGAAGTACCATATCAATCCAACTGGGAAGTTTGAGATTGGCGGACCTCACGGAGACACTGGTCTTACGGGACGTAAGATCATTGTTGATACGTACGGCGGACGGGCTCCGCACGGTGGTGGAGCCTTCTCTGGTAAGGATCCCACGAAGGTAGATCGTTCAGCTGCCTATGCGGCACGCCACCTTGCAAAGAACATCGTTGCAGCGGGCGTGGCACGCGAGTGCACGATTCAATTGTCGTATGCCATTGGTGTTGTAGACCCCGTCTCCATCAATGTGAATACGCATGGAACGTCATCCGCAGACGCTTCGGCGCTCGAGCAGTTTATCTCGAAGAACATCGACCTTTCTCCAAAGGGCATCATCGACCGTTTGAAACTCCGCCAACCGATCTATCGTGCATCGGCCGCGTACGGACATTTTGGACGTCATGAGTTCCCTTGGGAACATCTCGACCTCGTTGAGATGTTCTCTTCCAAATTCGCCTAATCACTACACACAACCAGGAAACATATGTCTCACGCAGTAAAATCGAAGAAGAAGTCAACAGCACTCGAGGCAGCTCCGACGTCCAAACCAAAAGCTACCACGAAGGCCGTTGTCAAGGCTGGTGCGAATGGTGCACCAAAGAACGGCGTCGCCAAAGCTCCCGTCACGAAGAACGGTACAGGCGGAAAGCTTGTACCAAAGCGCGTCGCAAAGGGCGAGATCGCCTACAAGCAACATCAGTATGCTGTTCGCGACCTTGGTCTTGCAGAATGGGGTCGTAAGGAAATCATGCTCGCAGAAGCAGAAATGCCAGGCCTTATGGCATTGCGCGCAGAGTTCAAAGGCAAGAAGCCACTAAAGGGTTCGCGCATTGCGGGATGTCTGCACATGACCATTCAAACGGCAGTGCTCATCGAAACGCTGATCGATCTTGGAGCCGAGGTAACATGGTCGAGCTGCAACATCTTCTCCACGCAAGATCACGCCTCTGCTGCTATCGCCAAGGCTGGCATCGAAGTGTATGCGTGGAAGGGAATGAACGAAGAGGAATTCGATTGGTGCATCGAGCAAACGTTGTTCTTTGGGAAAGACCGTAAGCCACTCAACATGATTCTTGATGACGGTGGCGATCTTACGAACATGGTGCTTGATCGCTATCCGCACCTCGCCGCAGACATTCGTGGCTTGAGCGAAGAAACCACCACAGGCGTTCATCGTTTGTACGAGCGCATGAAGGCCGGCACCTTGCCCCTTCCCGCCATCAACGTGAATGACTCCGTCACAAAGAGCAAGTTCGACAACAAGTATGGCTGCAAGGAATCTCTCGTAGATGCCATCCGCCGCGCAACAGATGTGATGATGGCTGGTAAGGTGGCAGTGGTGGCAGGGTACGGCGACGTGGGCAAGGGCTCTGCAGCATCGCTGCGTGGCTCCGGCGTTCGCGTGATCGTAACAGAGATCGACCCGATCTGCGCTCTGCAAGCTGCTATGGACGGTTTTGAAGTGAAGCAAATGATCGATGCCGTGAAAGAAGCAGACATTGTTGTTACGGCAACCGGCAACTGCGATATCATTTCTGAGAAGCACTTCAAGTCCATGAAGGACAAGGCCATTGTGTGTAACATCGGTCACTTCGATAACGAGATCGACATGGCATGGCTCAACAAGAATCATGGCAAGTCGCGCCTAGAGATCAAGCCACAAGTAGACATGTACACCATTGGCAAGAAGGACATTATTGTTCTTGCTGAAGGTCGTCTTGTGAACCTTGGTTGCGCCATGGGTCACCCATCGTTCGTAATGTCGAACTCGTTCACGAACCAAGTGCTTGCCCAGCTCGAACTGTGGAAGCACACAGACCGTTACGAAAACAAGGTCTACGTTCTTCCGAAGCATCTCGATGAGAAGGTTGCTCGTCTTCACTTGAAGAAGATCGGCGTTGAACTCGAAGTGCTGAACAAGAAGCAAGCAGACTACATTGGTGTTGCCACAAGCGGACCGTACAAGCCAGACTACTACCGGTATTAATTGCACTACGGCTCGGGGAACTTTTCCCGAACCGCTTGCCTTTTCACAAATACTGGAATCAAAAGGGCTTGCCCCGATGATGAAAGATCAAGACCTCGAGAGGGTGCAGACTCTCGAGGTCTTTTTATTTGTGGTCGGCCTCGCCGCGCGGTAGAAAGTCGAACGAGCTAGTGGTCCTATCAAACATCATGTACCACTGCGATGTGATAATGCCGTGCCTATGCCATGCGGCATTCTTCGTGTACAACAAGAGCGCGCAGATATCTGTTGCCGTTGGCAACGGATCGCCTCCGTCGGCATGCCTATGCCACGTTAGATCCGGATCGTTCGAGAGTGTGTCTTGATGCAAGAGATCGATAGGGATGAAGCTCTGATGTAGCTTCTTCCGCTCGATGAGTTTCAGCGCGGATGAGTAACGCAACAGGTAGTCGTTGCCGATAGGCATAACCACTCCTTGTTCGATGGTCGTCATCACATACACACGATGCGACGTGTCGTCTATCATCGGAATCAAATTGAAGTGCGTGTTCCGGTAATGCTTGTAGAAACGTGTTGTATCGAATGCCACTTCTCGCAACGCACGGATACGGAGATCTATGAGGGCCTGTTCCTTTGCGAGTGCTTTACGCGAAATGTTATCTACGATCATCGAGCCTTCGTCCAGCTCTCTGTTCATCACAAATGCCGACATCACCACGGAAGAATCGAATTTGTTATACGTGATCACTCGAAGATTCTCGCCATCCTTGAAGGCCACATAACCACCTACACTATCGCGGCGCGCGCCTTGGTTCATGATCATACGATCCGTTGCTCGCCACCCTGCCGCCTCCAACTGATACAGCATTCTACCTTCGTCGATCACACGTTGGTGGTCGGGCGTAACAATGCGCAGCATCATCGCTAGTGCGAGTGCAGATAGCACGCTACTTTACGTCCTTCTTGAAGAACTGGAATTTCTTATCGGCCATGATCCACACACAATTCCATGTAGGCGTAAGGATAGCATGCTGTTGCCACGGCACATGTCCGGCGCTAACGAAGAGTGTACACACGTCGGTCTCTGTTGGAAGCTCCGACGAAAGAATGGAATGCGAATGGTGGGTGACAACGGTGTCTGGTCGCGATCCAGCACTTGATGGCGAAGACTCTATCGGTATCAAGCTTTGATGCAACTTTTCGCGTTTGATCAAGGTGTTCGAAGAATCGAATGTCAGGCGGTAGTCGTTTCCGAAGATTGCGAACTGCTCGCGTGTAGAGACGGTGCGGATGTACACAACGCGCGATGTGCTATCGACAATCGGTATATGATGCAAGACCGTGAATTTGTATGCCGAGAAGAAATTCGATGTGTCTGATACGATAGCTCGGAAGGAGGCACGGCGCAAGGCGATGAGCTGTTGTTCGTCGGCTGTTGCGGCGCGTTGGTGCGTATCTACGCGCATCGATCCGAAGTCTACGTTCTTATCAAACATGTAGGTATGAAAAATCAGCGATGGGTCGGCGTTGGCGTAGTAGACAGACGTGATACGATCTCCCGTCGCATACGCAACGTGGCCTCCCACGCTATCCTTACGAGCGTCCCGTGAGCTGCGAAAGAAATCGCTCGACATGGCCGACGCGAGTTCAAGCTTTGCCATGGTGACGCCGGTGTTCATCACGACTTCAAAGCCAGATGGCATCTCTTGCGCTGCAAGAGATGCCATCGAACAAATCAATACCAAGAGTATGTACTTCATGCGTGCCATTGCCACCACATTACGGTTCCTTAGATGTCGAGATTTCGAACATACTGAGCATTTCGCTCGATGAACTCACGACGTGGTTCAACGGCCTCACCCATGAGTGTTTCGAAGATGTGCATTGCCTCTGCGGCATTCTCGATGCTCACCCGAAGGAGTGTACGTGTTTCGGGATTCATTGTTGTTGACCACAACTGATCTGGATTCATTTCTCCCAGACCTTTGAATCGGCTTATCACGATACCGTCTGCCGTTGCGCCCTCTTCAACCACTTCTGTTTCTTCTGCAACTGCTGGTTCCTTGTCTGCATTCTTTGCCGCCTTGCGATCTGCCTTCTCCTTGCGGATGCGGGCAATAATCTCGTCGCGTTCCTGATCGTTATAGGCGTAGTGTTCGGCCTTCCCCTTCTTCAACTTGTACAGCGGTGGTTGTGCGATGTACAAGTGTCCGCCGTTGATGAGTTCCGGCATGTGCTTCCAGAACAGCGTCAGCAGCAGCGTACGAATATGTGAACCATCCACATCGGCATCGGCCATGAGGATGATCTTTCCGTAGCGTGCCTTTGCAACATCGAAGTCTTCGCCAAATCCAGCACCGATCGCCGTCAGAATCGTGCGCACTTCTTCATTCTCGAGAACCTTTGTCAACCGCGCCTTATGCACGTTCAAGATCTTTCCCTTAAGAGGAAGAATGGCTTGGAATCTGCGGTCGCGACCTTGCTTTGCCGACCCACCTGCGGAGTCACCCTCTACCAAATACAGCTCTGTGTCTTCCGGTGTGCGCATAGAACAGTCGGCCAGCTTCCCTGGAAGTGTGGCACTGTCGAGCGCACCCTTCCGACGGATCAGATCCTTTGCCTTGCGTGCAGCTGCGCGTGCTTCTGCGGCTTGTGATGCCTTCTCAAGAATGTGCTTTGCTGCAGCAGGATTGGCATCGAGATACTTGGACAGCTCTTCGTTGATTGTCGAACGAACGATGCCTTCTGTTTCTCCGTTTCCAAGCTTCGTCTTTGTTTGACCTTCGAACTGCGGCTCGGCAACCTTCACAGAAATAACTGCCGTGAGTCCTTCACGGAAATCTTCGCCCGTAAGGTTGATGTCTTTCTTGACGAGGTTGTTCGATGCTGCATAGGCATTCAGCGTTCGCGTGAGCGCACTACGGAATCCACTCACGTGCGTTCCACCTTCAACCGTGTTGATGTTGTTCACGTACGAAAGAAGATTCTCGCTATAGCCAGAGTTGTACTCAAAGCAAACATCCACAACGGTTTCAACGCCGCTCTCATTTGTAACGATGCCGTTCATGAGGATCGGCTTGACGATGGCAGTGTTGTGCACGTCTAGGTGACGTACGAAGTCTACGAGTCCACCTCGGTACGCAAACACTTCCTTCTGTCCGTCACGCTCGTCTTCCATCGTAATCGTGACGTCGGGATTCAAGAATGCTAGTTCGCGCAAACGTTCGGCAATCTTCTCATACCGAAACTCTACAGTTTTGAAGATGGTGGCGTCCGGCCAGAAGCGGACGGTTGTGCCGGTGCGGCTCGACGCTCCAAGATCAACAACCGGACCTTGTGGATCGCCCTCTTTATACTTCTGTTCGAACTTCTTGCCTTCACGCTCGACGGTTACCGTCAAGTCTGAAGAAAGTGCATTCACGCAACTCACACCAACGCCGTGCAATCCGCCAGACACCTTATAGGTGTTCTTGTCGAACTTTCCACCCGCGTGCAGCGTGCACATCACCACTTCAAGCGTCGAAATCTTTTTCACAGGGTGAGGTCCGGTTGGAATACCGCGACCATCGTCCTTCACGGAGCACGAGCCATCGCTGTGCAACATCACATGGATGTTCTTGCAATATCCAGCGAGTGCCTCATCAATCGAGTTGTCTACCACCTCTTGGATCAAGTGGTGCAGTCCCCGCTCGCCCACATCTCCGATATACATGGCGGGGCGCTTGCGCACAGCCTCGAGGCC
>JBBRES010000020.1:0-19891 GCA_038202665.1 Kapaibacterium sp. (SeqCode)
AATAAGGAATGGGGACTGTGAAACGCACCGTGTATTATCTCGTGCTCATTGCATTTGCCGCGTTGATGACGCAGGGTTTCCAATGCGCCTCCTCTGATATGTCTACTGCTCGCAAGGCCTATCAAGCAAAGAACTACGACAAAGCCAAGGAATCCTTGCTCAAGGAGCTTGAGCTTCATCCTGAGAACTGCGAGGCGCAGATCATGTTGGGCAAGACCTTCTTGCGTATGAACGATTTCAAGGGCATGGCAGACGCGTATGCGAAGGCGCGAGCATGTCCGGGTGTGAAACCGTCGGACGTAAATGAAATGTCGATCGACGCATTCAATGCTTGGGTTGGATTCTACAACGAGGGGATCAACAAGTACAATGATTTTGTGACCAATAAACAGGACGCAGATCTGAGAGCGGCCATCGTAGCGCTGCAGGGTGCGATGACGGTAAAGCCGGAGTACTCCGAACCATTGAATCTGATGGGTCAGCTCCACGAATCAGTAGGCGATACGAACACCGCGATGACGGCGTACCTCGACTGGTGGAAGCTCGAAGTGGCTGGGTTCAACATCATGAAGACGAAGCAGCTTTCACTTGGCACAACACGTCAGGAAGTTCTAAAAGCACTCGGAACGCCGGTGCAACAAAAGCTCGACACGGCTACAAATGAACTTGTGTACAAAGACAAGTTTGATGTTGGTGGCAGAGACCTTTATGTGTTCAGTACGCAAACTGGCAGCGCAGATGCTGTGGTAACCGGCTGGACGTATAATCTTCCATCATCTATCGCCGAACCGGAGAAATGGCGCGCCCGCAATGCTTCGCTGGCACCACTCAAGGCCATGGCATTCGTGAATTTTTCGCATGGAAAAAATGAAGATGCACTTGGATTGTGCAACATTGTTCAAGCCGCGAAGCCGAGCGATGTAGAGTTGATTCCCATGCGCACGCAATTGCTGCAACAACTTGGCAAAAGCGACGAGGCACTCATGGAGATCAAGCGCCTTGTAGATGCGGATGCAAAAAATGTAGCTACCCGTTTGCAGTATGCAGCATTGCTCATGCAGTTGGAAAGAACAGACGAGGCCATGGTGCAGTACACGATCATCCTTGAAAACGATGCATCGAACACCACCTCTCTCTTCAATCTTGCAGCAGCGTTCAAGAACAAGGCCAGTGTGATCCAACGTGCAGAGCAAGAGAAGAAGGACAAGGACAAAACGTACAAGATCAATGAGAGCTATCTCGCAGATCTCAAAACATCGGCCGACTATTTTGAGCAGCTTCGCAAGAGTCCGCAATACGCAGACAACCTGACCGTCCTAGACCAACTTGCCAACATCTACGAGGTTCGTAAAGAGCGCGCAAAGGTCAAGGCAGTAATCATGGAGCTCGAAGCGCTCGAGATGAAGTATCAGACGAACAAAGAATACTACCGTGTGATGGAAGGTGTTTACGCTCGGAACAGCATGCTCGAAAAGATGAAGGAAGCCTCCGCAAAGGCACAGCAATTGAAATAACCATTGGATCCATCATGGCCAACAATAACGATCAGCAACCCCAACAACAGATGACCATTGAGCTCGGCGAAAAAGAAGCCGAGGGCATCTATTCCAACCTCGCCATCATTTCGCACTCTCCGGCAGAGTTTGTAATCGACTTCACACGCATCCTACCAGGTGTTCCGAAGGCCCGAGTGCATGCTCGTATTGTGATGACGCCGCAGCACGCAAAGCTTCTGTTGCACGCCTTGGGCGAAAATGTGGGCAAATTCGAACAGCAATACGGCGAGATATCGGTGGACGGGCAGCTCCAGCAGTTCCCGAACGTCCAGGGTTCGGCCGGAATCAACTAACACACGACCAAAAAATTCAAGGGCGTGGGATCGCTTGTAATCCCGCGCCCTTTTGTATTTTTGTGGTCCTGCAAAACAACATCAGCACATTAGATCCGATCAGGTGAATGCATGAAGCGTACATACCAACCAAGCAAGCGCAAGCGTCTTAACAAGCACGGCTTCCGCCTGCGCATGTCCACGAAGAACGGTCGCAAGATCCTGAACCGTCGTCGAGCAAAGGGTCGTGCCCGTATTGCCGTCTCGTCGCACCGTTAACACGCGGAACGGCCGACCATGACTGTTCGGCCGATCAAAGGATTCGAGGCTTTTTCCGACGCGTATCGGTCGGGACGCCGCGTATCCGCTGGTTTGCTTCTGCTATCTGTTACGCTTCGCAGCCGGACGCCACTTGCGGTAGAACCCAACGTTGTGCTCATAGGGGTGACGGTATCGAAGAAAATGGCCAAGAAGGCCGTTGTTCGCAGCCGAATACGAAGACTCTTACGAGAGTCGCTTCGGTTCAGCATTCGTGAGCATGCCATGGAGATCGAACGGGCGGCCATTGCCACAATTGTCGCAATAGTTCGCAGCGCTCCTTCCCACCCTGCCCTGATCTCACTCGAAGACATCCAACCACTGGTGGAACAACTTCTTCTACGGGTACTAGGCGAATGCAACACTCCGAGCACCGACGACCGTCCATGATAGCGTCAGCCGTGAGTCTGCTCATTCGCTTTTATCAAGTGGCCATCTCGCCACTGTTCCCGTCTTCCTGCCGATTTACCCCAACATGTTCCGAATACACCCTCCAAGCCGTGCGTTTACACGGCGTGGTCAAAGGGCTTTGCTTAGGCGTCCGGCGCATTTCGAAATGTCATCCGTTCCATAAGGGTGGCGTCGATCTTGTGCCACCTGTGGACGCACATCACTCTTGTTCCACGCATTAACCTTCCCATGGATCGCAACTCTACCATTGGTCTCGTTCTTATCGGTCTTGTCGTCGCTGGCTGGGTCTTCTATCAAAGCACCGTTAGTGTGCGCGATGTCACACCCGAGAAAACGGCGCAACACAAGGAGCTGCAGGATTCCGTCCGCACAGCAGTTACTCCCTCAAAGCCCGTTCCGCCTGCGATTTCGTCTGCGATGCAGGGCAATGAAAGCATCATTACGGTGGAAACCGATCTTCTGCGCGTGCGACTTAGTTCGTACGGAGGAACGATTCGCTCGTGGGTCCTGAAAGACTACAAAGCGTGGTATGGTGCACCGGTAGATCTGATTCATGCGGGATCGCGTGAATTCGGATTTGATTTCCGCTTGAAGAACGGCGCAAAGGTTGATGGGAAGGCACTGAACTTCACATGGAACGCCAAGGCAAGTTCGTTCCGCGTCAAGGGTACGGATACGCTCGTCGTAAAGGCAACAGTGCAAGCAGACAGTGGTGTGATTGAGCGCACGTACACCTTCACAGGTAACAAGTACGATGTGCGTACAACGATCACGTTGGATAAGATGGATGATGTGATTCCATTCACGAACAGGTTCGTGAACCTAACATGGAAGAACGGCATTCGTTATCAAGAGAAAAGTGCTGTGGAGGAGAGCAACAATGCCGTTGCCATCGTGTCTGCAGGCGGATCTCACGAAGAATACGATGCCAAAGAATTCAACGCTCCTACGCAACAAAGCACGGCGGGTACGATTGACTATGTAGCCACTCGTTCCAAATACTTTGCTGTTGCTCTCATGCCAACAACACCGTTTGATGGTACGGTGTTTACAGAAGGCACAAAGTTTGGCGCTGCTAATGAAGGTGTTGTAGAAGTGTATTCGATGTCGTACAAGTTGCCGTATCGTGGAGGTCGGCAAACGCATGCGATCACGCTCTTCGCAGGCCCCATGAACTATGACATCCTTGCCACCTATGGCCTTACCGATGTCATGAATTTCGGTTTCAAGTGGATTGTAAAGCCGATCGGCGAATACTTCATGCTTCCGGTGCTCAAGTTCATGCACAAGGGAATTGCCAATTGGGGAATTGCCATTATTGTGTTCTCGATCTTCATGAAGCTCTTGCTCTATCCGCTGTCGATAGGACAAATGAAGAGCGCGCAAAAGATGAAGCTCCTCGCGCCAGAGATGAACCGCATTCGTGAAAAGTACAAGGACGACCAAACGTCGCAACAACAGGAGATGATGAAGCTCTACGGTGAGTATGGCATCAATCCCGCGGGAGGATGTTTGCCCCTGTTGCTCCAAATGCCGTTTCTGTATGCCTTGTATGCCGTGCTGAATCTGAACGTGGAGCTCCGTCAGGCGAGCTTCCTGCCGATATGGCTTACAGACCTTAGTACGCCGGACGTGATCTTCTCGCTGCCGTTCAAACTGCCGCTCTTTAACATTGATAAGTTCTCTGGCCTTGCCCTTTTGATGGGCGCGACACTCTTTATTCAGCAGAAGCAGGCCGTCACAGACCCACGCCAAAAGGCCATGGTCTATATGATGCCGGTGATGCTCACCCTGATGTTCTCGACTCTGCCAGCTGGATTGAACCTGTATTACTTCATGTTCAACATCATGGGAATCGGGCAGCAGATCTACATGAATAAGTTCTCGAAGAACATTCCAACACTCGCCGACCTGAAAAAAGCCCCTAAAAAGGAAGGTTTTCTCCAGAAAAAGATGCGCGAAGCACAGGAATTGGCGTCACAGCAGGGCAGAACGCTTCCCGGGACACCACCTGCTGGCAAGGTCCAAAGTCGTCAGAATGGTGGAACAGGGAAAAAGGGCGGCAAGAAGTAGTCTCTGTAACTAAGTTCCTATGGCGGTGTCTGACACTGAGATGCATGCCCTAGAAGCGTGAAAAAAAGTCCACACTTCCTGTCGTACGAGTCGATGCATCAAGTAAATTTGATGTTCATGAACCGAAAATCACGTTCAATTTTTTTGTTTCCATCGAAGGAGCAGTGTATGAATGCTCGTCAACTCGTTCGCGGTCTGGTTGCCAGCTCGCTTGTAGTTGCAATGAGTGCCACAATTCTTGTGGCACAGCCAGGTGCGTATAAGCGATTGAAGCTTATCGAAGAGTTTAACAGCGCAACATGCGGACCATGCGTTCTTGCAACGCCGGTCATGAATGGCGTTGTAGACATCAAAAAGGGTGTCGTTTCGATCCGCTATCACATGAACTACCCAGCACCGGGTGATCCGTTCAACTTGTCCAATGCATCCGATGCAAGTACGCGTCACACGTACTATAACATTAAGGGCATTCCGTTCGCGGCTATTCAAGGTACGAACACGCTAACGCCAACGTTCTCGAATTCCACGGCCGGCATCATTGATGTGAACAATCGCCTTAGCCAAGTCACACCAACATCACCTGTGATGATGACTGCGGTCCAAGATGGTCCAAACCTTAAGATCACCGTCAAGAGCGATGTTGCCCTGAGCGGCCATACGCTGCACTGCGTGGTCGTCAATCGTGTTGTTTCGCTCCCGACGCTTCCTAGCACGCTGGCAAACAGCAATGGCGAGTCTACGTTCGATGATGTAATGATGAAGATGTATCCAGATGCAAATGGTACAACGATCAGTCTTGCCGCAGGCGAAACAAAGGTCTTCAACTTCGGTGCTGGCCTCGGTACTGGCTCGCTTTGGCCAGATGGCAAGCAATACATCATTGCCTTCGTTCAAACAGAAGCTACAAAAGACGTCCTCCAAGCCGCTGTTTCCAACGACGGAAACACGCCAATGGATTATGCCTATTTGAATGCAACGAGCGTTGCTGCCTCGCTCACCGGACTTTATAATAAGGTCGGACGCGGTGCAACGATCGAAAAGGACATTACGCTCAAGAACAACGGTTCAATGCCAGCAACGATCACACTCACCGTTACGAATGCAGCTGCTCTGCAAACGAACAATGGTGTCACAACGGTTATCGAGCCAGCAACACAGACGATTCCTGCAGGTGCTACACAAATCGCAAAGCTCAAGGTAACAGGTAATCCTACGGCTTCGACGTTTGTTGGTGTAGACGTAGGTATGTCTGCAGCGGATGCTCTGGGTCGCACGGTTCCTTCGTCGTACTACTTGGTGGATGGTGCCAAGGTATTGTCGTGGTCTGGTGTTGGTAGCGGTCAAGAGATCCTTACTGCCATTGGCGTGCAAGCGTCTACGTATGGTGTAGATCACGCCTACGTTCCGTTCAATACAGAAGCGCTCGCAGCGTATCCGCCAAACATGTATGCGGCCAACGTCATCAACATGGATGGCGCATGGTTGAACTTCCGCAATACGGTGCTTACACAAACACAGAGCATTCTGACTGCAAAGAAGGGCGTGTGGGTTAGTGGTCAGGCGAACTTGTATGCAGCGTATGATCGTTATGCTACGAACGCTGCCTTCGCTGCTACGAAGACGTTCATGGAGAACACCGTTGGCGTTCAGCATGATCACTTCGCATGGCGTGCGAACTTCGACGCCAATGGTAATCCTGTATCGCTTATTGGTTTTACGGCAAAGGGTGTTTCCAAGGATCCAATTGGTGACGGCTTGTCGCTTACCATGAATAACGCAAACACGAGCTGGCCAACATATACGCTTGGTACAGACGTGATGAAGAAGTCTGCTGGTTCACGTGCCAAGACCTTCTTGTATTACAGCGACCGGGCAGATTCCATCGCAGGTGTTCACACGGAAACGATTGCTGGCGGACGTATTGTGTACACCTCTGCAGGTCCTGAAGCAATGGCTACAGCTGCACAGCGCAATAGCTACACGCAAAAGGTCTTGGATTGGTTGATCAACGGCACGACAGCCGCTGGCACAATCACCGTAAGCCAAGCTACGCTTCAGTTCGGATCGGTGATTGTTGATGAAACGAAGGACATGACAGTAGACTTCACAAACTCGTCTGCAGTCCCTGTAAAGTTCAACGACATTGCCATCAGTGGTACGGACGGCTCGCAGTTCGACGTTATCGCAGGTCGCCCGGATGCCGGTCCGATCACGATCGCGCCAGGTGCGAAGCACACGCTTACCATTCGTTTTGCACCAACACTGAAGAAGGCGTTGTTCACCGCAACTCTCACGGGAGAGACGGATGCAACAGTGAATCCTGTAGTGAGCTTGCGTGGCTCGAGCCAGATCGTAAGCGTTGCAACGGAAGTACTCTCCGAGTTCGGTGCCATTGGCATGCGTCTCGTTGGTTCCAATCCTGTGACAGACGCTTCGGCAATCGAACTCACAACGAGTGGCTCGAACACAGGTGCTATCACTGTTTCAGTTGTTGATGCTGCTGGCCGCACGGTAAGTACGCTCTTCAACGGTGCAGCAACATCTGGTGCACAACGTGTTGCATTGAATGGCGCAACACTTGCAAACGGAACGTATTCGATCGTTGCTTCCAATGGCAGCGAGCGTGCTACGCTCACAGTAGTTGTAGCTCGCTAAGCGAACAACTCTAGAGGTGAATTTCAAAGGCCCGATGCAGCGAATGCTGCATCGGGCCTTTTCTGTTTCTGCATGCTGTTTACGAAAGCTTACCGCCGATACTGAAACTTAGCCCCGGCCGGAATCGGAGTCCGAAGACGGTAGTCGCCAAATCCCGACGTGTCTTCAAAGTTAAATTGAATTCCATTCGACATGGTCCACCGGATGTATCGGGAAGTGCCTGTCGTACTACCGTAGCGTTCGGCCTGAGCGGGTTCTCCGTAGACGATGGATACCATACCCATGTCCGTTAGCCATCCGTCTGTGTACGACTTGTAGAGCTTGTTGGCCTTTTCTATGCGCGCATAATAGTCTTCGAATGCTTCGTTGCGGGTGGTGTTCGGAGTTGGATCCAGCTTCTTCCAAAACTCTTCGAACCTTTCTTGCTTCTCACCTTCCGTTTTGCCCTCTAAAATGTAGTCCATGTCTGTTTGTGTGGCCACATAGCGGAGTTGACGGATTGCCTTGGAAAGGTCGCTGACCACCGAACCAAATGCCGATGGGGGGATAGTGAGCGAGCGCTGCTGCCGAGCGAGCGTTGCCGTTGTGTCGAGCTTTTTTCCCGTGGCCTCGAACATCGACACACCCAAGGTGTACGTTCCAGACATGGGATGTTGTGGCATGGAGATCTTAAAGAACTGACGTCCGGTTCGACCGTTAATGGTTTGAATGGGACCGGTGCCGGAGGAGAGGAGTCGACCGTCTTTTGAAGTGAGCTTCCATTGTACACCAATGGTTTCTGGCGAATCCTCGAGGTAGATCTCGAAGAAGGCGAAGAGTGGCGCATCGGAGTTCCATACGACATCACCAATAAGCGGCGTTATCGAAAACCGCTCTCCACGTTGTTCAATATCCGTGAGAAGCAGAATGCTACTCATGGATGGTAACGTGGTTGTGTAGTCGGGAATAGAGATCGTGCGAGTTTGCGAGAGTTCCTTGCGAGAGAACTGATCCTTGACGGTCACTTCCACCTTGTACGTCCCAGGACTGAGTTGGAATCGAGGCACTGAATGGTCCACGTTCCCATTGCCGCCTTGCGCTGTCGTATAGTCCTTTTCCGTTGCCGTTCGCGTATAGGCAGTGTCGATCGAGCGCCTGCCTGCTGAATCTCGAATGGCAATACGCACATCGTACTTGGCGGCAAAGATCTGATCGTACTCCGTGAATTGAATGCTCTCGTAGGGAACCACAACGAAGACGTCGACGCGTGCTCGCGGATCGATCATGCTTGTTCGCGTAGAGGTAACATCTACCAGAAGAGCGCTGCTCTGCAATGCAGGCTGTGCACTCACGGTGCCCGCAAATGCAATGCCGGCGAGAAAAGAATAGAGGAGGTGTTTCATGCGTGTTGTTGGTTGCGTCGGTCAGATCTTTACTTGCAGATTCCACACGTCTCGCGCTTGCTGAGCCAGTGTTTCTCGGTCGTCGGGATGTGCAATGTTAATGAGTGCTTCGGCTCGATGTCTGAGCGTTTTGGCATGCAAATACGCTACTCCGTATTCGGTGACCACATAGTGCACATGCGCACGTGTGGTAACAACGCCGCCACCGGGATTCGCAGTACAGGCTATTCGACTAACACCCTTGCTCGTCCGTGATGGGAGTGCGATGATGGGCTTTCCGCCACGCGAGAGTGCAGCGCCTCGCATAAAATCCACTTGACCTCCCACGCCGCTGTAGGGCTTGGTACCAATGGAGTCCGCTACAACCTGTCCGGTGAGATCCACTTCTATGGCAGAATTGATGGCAGTAAGTTTTGGATTGCGCTTGATTACTTCAGGATTGTTCACATAGGCCACGTCAAGCATGGCCACCATGGGATTGTCGTGGATGAAGTCGTAGAGCTTTCGCGTGCCCATCACAAACGTGGCCACAATCTTATACGGATGAATTGTTTTGAGGGCGCCCGTCACAACGCCGGATTCAACGAGTTCAACAAGGCCATCACTGAACATTTCTGTGTGTACTCCTAAGTCGCGATGCGAATGGAGTTCTCGCAACACCGCATCGGGAATTGCACCAATGCCCATTTGAATCGTTGCGCCATCTTCGACCAAGGCAGCAACGTGACGTCCAATACCGCGTTCGATCTCGGTGAGTACGGGCGGTGCGACTTCGGGAATCTGATCGTCCACTTCGACCATGTACGTTAAGCGACTCATGTGGACGAGTGCATCGCCATGTGTGCGCGGCATGTTTGGATTGACTTGCGCAACGACGATCTCTGCGGAGTACAATGCCTCGTGTGCGGCTTCGACGGTCACGCCGAGCGAGCAGAACCCATGTTGGTCCGGTGGCGATACATGGATAAGTGCAACGTTGATGTCAAGAATGTCGTTTCTGAACAGATGTGGAATCTCCGACAAAAACACTGGCGTGTAGTCTGCTCTTCCTTCTTGCACGGCCTTGCGCATGTTCGGACCGATAAACAAACAGTTCACCCGGAACGACGCTGCGTACTGCTCGTCTGCATACGGGGCAGGCCCCTCGGTGTGCAGGTGTACGATCTCGACGTTGCGTAAACGGTCGGCCTGACGTACCAATTCGCGTATCAGCGTTTGTGGTGCGGCGGCTACACTGTGAAGGTAGATCCGATATCCGGACTTGATGCAGGCAATGGCCTCTTCGGCGCTGACGTATCTAGACATGGTCACAAAGATAGGGGAAGTCGGCGCCTGACCGTATTTTGCAGCTGTTCGCTCACCATTCGATGTTGCCCCTCATGCAGTTCGAGAATGTTGCCTTCCTCGTTGTCCTCCTTGCCGCCCTCACCTACTTTGCGATGAGTGCACGCAGACTCATTTCCTACCTCCAAGTGGCCAAGCCAGAGGTGCGCTGGGACCGTATTCCAGAGCGCATCCGGATGACGATTGTTGTTGGTTTGTTTCAAAGCAAGATCCTTCGCGATAAGGCGGCGGGGCCATTGCATGCCATGATCTTTTGGGGATTTGTGGTGCTGCTCGGAGCGGCGATAGAAATGGTGCTCGAAGGATTGCACGAAGGTTGGTCGCTGAGTTTTCTGGGTCCGGTGTATTCTGTGATCACCATTCTCACCGATGTGTTCTGTTTGCTGATCATCGTTGGCGTACTGATGTCGTTGTACCGTCGCTATGTAGTCAAGGTGAAGCGATTGCAGGTGGAAGGGGAGAAGGTAGAGGCTGGGGTGATTTTGATCACGATCGGCTCGATTGTGACGGCACTGCTGATTCAGAACGCTCTGCGGGAACACGTGCACGGTGCAGACTTCGCCTGGGCCATACGTCCGGTGGCGGGGCCGATTGGCAACGTACTTGCATCTGCCGTTGGTGCCGATGCGAGTGCTGTGATCTTTACGATTGCGTGGTGGTTGCATGCGGTGTTGATTCTTGCCTTTATGAATTATCTGCCGTTCTCAAAACACTTGCATGTACTCACGTCGATACCGAATGTGTTTTTGGGTCCACTTGGACCTTCGAACCGACTCGAGAAGATCGATTTCGAAGCAGAGGGAGTGGAAACGTTTGGAGTGGTGGACATTGAAGACTTCACATGGAAGACCTTGCTCGACGGATATACCTGCACGCACTGCGGTAGGTGTACGAGTGTGTGTCCGGCCAATCTCACAGGCAAGGTGTTGGATCCGCGTGGTGTGATTGTTGCGATTCACGATAGAACCATGGACAAAGCGCCACTGATTTTGAAGAAGAATGCTGGTGAAGAACTCTCGAGCGACGAGCAAGCAGTGTGGGACAAGAAGCTGATCGGAGACTATGTGTCGGCAGACGCGCTCTGGGCCTGCACAACATGTGGCGCGTGTATGCAAGAATGTCCGGTGAACATCGAGCACGTTCCCGCCATCGTTGGCATGCGCCGTTCCATGGTGATGATGGAGAGTTCGTTCAATGACGAGGGTGCGTTGCTACCGGACGTGTATAGCAACATGGAAACGAATTCCGTTCCATGGGGCGGATTCGGTCAGGCCGATCGTGCGAACTGGGCAGAAGGAATGGGCATCAAGACCGCGGCCGAGGATGCGACGATGGACGTGTTGTTCTGGGTGGGTTGCGCGGGTTCATATGATGAACGAGCGAAGAAAATCTCTCGCTCGTTTGCAGAACTCATGCAGATCGCCGGCGTTGATTTCCGCATTCTTGGAACAGAAGAACATTGCACGGGCGATGTGGCACGTCGAACTGGGAATGAATATCTCGCAGACATGCTCACGAAAACCAACATCGAAACGTTCGAACGCTATGCCGTGAAGACGATTGTGGCAACATGTCCGCACTGCTTCAATACACTCAAGAACGAATACCCGCAGTACGGCGGCAACTACGAAGTAATCCATCACACGCAGTACATCCGGTCGTTGATCGATTCGGGACGTTTGGTGATCGACGCATCGAAGGTATCGAGCGAGGCCGTAACGTATCACGACTCGTGCTATCTCGGTCGGTACAATGATGAGTTTGAAGCGCCACGCGCAGACCTCATGAACATTCCCGGCCTCGAGATTATCGAAGCGCCGCGCTCGAAGGATAAGGGTCTGTGCTGCGGCGCAGGTGGGGGACGCATGTTCATGGAAGAACACATTGGCGACCGTGTGAACGTTGTGCGAACAAACGAACTACTGCAAACAGGCGCCACAACAATTGCCGTGAACTGTCCGTTCTGTACCACCATGATCACCGATGGAGTGAAGGCGGCAGATAAGATTGAGTCCGTTCAGGTGAAGGACATTTCGGAATTGATGCTCGACCACGTTCAACGCTAGGTGCCTCGCACTTTAGTGCAAGTTCATGCTATGGGCAAGTTGCTTTGCGAGTTCTGATGTGAGCACACGTCTGTCGAACGTCCGGACAAAAGCGGCATCGGCTTTGGGTTGCGTGTTTGCCCGCCACTGATCATACATGATTGCAATACTTGCTGCAATGGATGCAACATCTGTTGGATCTGTAATCTGCGCTGCGCCGTAGCGCTCGGCAGCCTGACGTAGTGAGCCCTGTGGTAGGGAGGCAAGAACGGGCTTCCCTGTGCCGAAGTATTCATACAGTTTGCCGCTCGACACTGTGTCTGCATTCTTCCCATTGCCCACCATCATCCATAGTGCATCGCTCGAACGAAGTAGATCTATTGTGTCGGCATGGGAGCAGTAGCCGTGGTCGTGCACGATGGCGTCGAGTCCGAGCGACTTTGCGGTTTTCGCATGTTCATCTCGGAGTAGTCCCGCAAAGTGCAATTCGATTGCAGCGTTGGGTCGCTCGCGCAAAAACTGTGCAACGGCCTTGAACATGTATTTCGGCGTCACGAATTCGTAGAAGATCCCTGCATACGTCAGCTTGAAAGCCTGCGTGCGAGCCGTTGTGGGAACTGGACGTCGAAAATCGTCAGGATCGAATCCTTGCGAGATAATCACAACATCATCGAAGGGTAAGTGCGGATAGGTGTTGATCAGGCGTTCTTTGATTCGTCGGTTCGTGACGATCACCTTCGCAACGTGCGTGAGCACGTCGTACTCGAGCTTCTTGTGAAGGTGTGCATGCCATGGTGTGGGATAGAACGAAAACTGATTCCCATACCAGAGGTCACGATAATCCACAACGAGTGGAATGCCTGTTTCTTGCGCCAATGCCGACGCGGCCATCATGGCCGAAAATGGAGGTCCACTCACGAAGATGGCATCCACATGCGTTGTTGCAACGATCTCGCGCGCGGTAATCAACGCTTGCTTTGCCCACGACCGTTTGTTGTCGGGCACAAAGAAGGTGCTACTCAGGCGATTCAAAAATTTGCGCACAAACTCTCGTGGCATTTTGATTGTGCCAGCATCTTTCAACAGAGAGTTTGGATCCTTACCACTTGTGCGATGGATCTCGATGGGCTTACCCTCAAAATCCTCCAGCATCGATGCATCGTGGGCATAGTACGCCGTGGGTCCGGTGGTGACCACGATGGGACGCCAACCTTGTTCCGGTAGATACTTCACGAATTTCGAAACGCGCTGAACGCCGCTCAGGCCCATCGGTGGAAAATAATACGCGAAGACGAGTACAGTGTGTTGATCCATGCCCCTTAGACGATCACGAGTTCGCGCGGAGCGGTGGTAAGAATATCGGCGCCGGACGGAGTCACGACAACGTCGTCTTCGATGCGCATGCCGAATTTGCCAGGCAAATAGATGCCAGGCTCGATGGTGATGACGCAGTTCGATGGAACGTCTTCTTTGGTGTTCACCCACGAGATGCGCGGATCCTCATGCACTTCATACCCTAGACCATGTCCGAGTGAGTGCTTAAAGAACTCGCCGTATCCCGCCTTCGTTATCAGATCTCTCGCTGCTCCGTCGAGCTTCGCGGCATTCACACCACTGACGGCTGCATCCAGAGCGCATAGGTGTGCATCGTAGAGGATGGCAAACACTTCAACCACTTTTTTCTTTGGTGTGCCAAGGGCGAATGTACGCGTCATATCGCTATACATTCCATTCCAGCAGCAACCGAAGTCTACCGTCACAACGTCGCCGTCTTTGATCACAGCCGAACTTGCACGACCATGTGGCATGGCACTGCGAGCGGCAGCAACAACGATAATGTCGAAGGCATCTTTCTCGCTGCCGAGCTGACGTGACGTAGAGGCAATGAAGGTTGCCACGTCGTATTCCGTCATGCCTGGCTTGACAAAGTTCAGGAGGTGCTCATAGGTTGTGCTGGCGAGTTGCGCGGCAACAGCGATGTCTTTGATTTCGCTCGCCGTCTTCACCATGGTGATGCGTTCAACGAGTCCACGCACTTCTTTCAGCGACGCAGGACTCATGGCCTTTTTGATCGACTTCAGGCTCGACACCATCGTACGTGATGGGTCAAAGCCAACAGTCTTCCACTTCTTCGCAATAGCACGTTTCGTGGCAACGCCCCAAAAATCTCTATCGACAATGATGTGCAAACCGTCCAGCGAATACACTTCCTTCTCTACCTGCACAGCATACAAATCGTTCGTAAAGAAGTACAAGAATCGCTGAGAGATAATGGCCATGGCCATCGATCCGCTAAAGCCGAAGAGATAGCGAAGATGCGGCGTATGTGTAATGATGAGAGCGTCGAGCCCTGCCGCCTTCATTTCCTTCCGAACCGATGCGATGCGATCGGTTGCTGCGTTGAGTTGTTGTTTCGTTGCCATTGCTCTATCGTGTATAGTAGTTGGGAGATTCTTTCGTGATAATCACATCATGCGGATGTGATTCACGAAGACCAGCGGCCGACATACGCACGAACTGAGCATGCTGTTGCATCTCTTCGATCGTTGCGCAACCGCAGTATCCCATCGATGCGCGAAGGCCACCGACGAGTTGATAGATCGTGTCGCTCACGTTGCCCTTGAAGGGGACGCGACCTTCGATGCCTTCCGGAACGAGTTTGGCGATCTCGTCCTCTACGTCTTGAAAATATCTGTCAGCAGAGCCCTGCCCCATAGCACCTAACGAGCCCATGCCGCGATAGATCTTGTAGGCACGACCTTCGAGGAGGACCTTTTCGCCTGGACTTTCTTCATGTCCGGCAAGCATTCCGCCGAGCATTACGGTGTCTGCGCCCGCTGCGATGGCCTTGGCCAGATCGCCCGTTTGCTTAATGCCACCATCTGCAATCACTGGTACACCATGCTTACGCGCTTCGGAAACAACGTTCATGATGGCCGTGATCTGCGGCACACCCACACCAGCCACAACGCGCGTTGTGCAAATCGAACCTGGACCGATTCCAACTTTCAGGGCATCGGCACCTGCTTTGATCAGGGCCGCTGCTGCTTCTGCCGTGGCAATGTTGCCGGCGATCACTTGCAAATCTGGATAGCGTTTTTTGACGGCACGTACCATGTCGATCACGCCTTTGGTGTGACCATGGGCTGTGTCGACAATCACAACGTCTACACCCGCTTCTACGAGTGCAGCAACGCGGTCGAGTGTGTCTGGCGCAATGCCAAGAGCCGCACCAACACGAAGTCTGCCTTGCTCATCTTTTGCGGCGTTAGGATGCTTCTTCTTTTTCTGAATGTCTTTGACGGTCATCAAGCCAACCAACACACCATCATTGTCGATGATGGGAAGCTTTTCGATTCGGTGTTGTTGGAGGATCACTTCGGCATCCTCCATCGTGGTGCCAAGACGTGCCGTGATCAGATCCTTTGACGTCATAATGCCCGCCACCGTCTCTGTACTATTCATGGCAAATCGCATGTCGCGATTCGTCACGATGCCAATGAGTTTGTTCGATGCGTCTACAACAGGAAAGCCACTCACTCTGTATTTGGCCATGAGCTCTTGGGCGTCACGCACGGTACGATCGCTCGTGAGTGTGATTGGCTTTCGGATCATCCCACTTTCAGAGCGCTTCACCTTATCAACTTCCTCTGCCTGCTTGGCGATTGGCATGTTCTTGTGAATGATGCCAATCCCTCCATCGCGTGCAAGGGCGATAGACATGGCAGAGTCTGTGACCGTGTCCATGGCCGCAGAGATCACGGGGATGTGAAGAGTGATAGTGCGCGTGAGTCTCGCACTTGTATTCGCGTCACGCGGGAGCGTTTCGGAATAGCGCGGCACAAGAAGGACATCATCGAATGTGATGCCTTCTCCGAGGATTTTCGCTACAGACATAGTGGGGAGGCCGAAGGATGGTCGAGAATCAACAAATATACGGGAATGCGAGAGTTGACGATATTGCGAGATGAAAAGAGCTCGCTATATCTCGCTGCTTTGTGCGCTAACGATGGTCGTTGGCACGGCACTTCCTACCACGGCACATCAGCAAACATGGGCCACGCCGCGCGTGCTGCGTACAGTTGTGCGCTGCCGTACGCTCACGATCACGGCAGAGGTGATGGTGCCGACGCCGTGCACGACGGTCGGAAAAAAGCTGGTGGACTCTACGAGGAAACATCACGTACTATCGGTGTGGGGCGAATCGCAAAAGGGGAACTGCGTAACGATGATCGCCTACGATACCGTGAACGTGTCCCTCAAACTTCGCGTTCGAGGGACACATTCGATTGTGATTCAGGGGAGAAAGGCAGACGGTAGCGTGACGAAGGACTCAACGCTCACCGTTCGCGTGCGATGATCACGCGAGTTCGCGTACGATGATCACGCGAGTTCGCTCTGCAGCTTAGCAGCGCGAAGGCGGGCTTCTGCCCAGTGCATGGACTTGCGCGCATTGTCGCGTTCATGTCTGTCCGGGTGTGTATCAGCGATCGAGCGCGCTTCGGCAAGATCTGATTCGGCGACGTCGACGTTTACGTTCTTTGCTTCGACGAGTTCGTAGACAACGATCGAGACCGTATTCTTCAGCACTTCCACAAACCCCTCTTTAGAGGCAAAGAAGGTGACGTGGTTGTGCTCGTCTTCTACTTTCATCACGCCTGTATCGAGTGCCGAGATGATGGGCGCGTGATTGTACAAGATCTGAAACGGACTCTGCGAGCCAGGAACACTAACGGCAAGTACCGTGCCCGAGAAGGCCGTTGTTGCTGGTGTGACGATGCTAAGGTTGAGGATGTGTGCGGACATAGTGGTGCGTTGGTCCCGTTATCCGTTCTGCGACTTCTTGTACGCTTCCAACACTTCGTCCAACGTTCCCTTGTAGCTAAAGAAGCCTTCGGGCACGTCGTCCACGTCTCCGTCGAGAATGGCCTTGAAGCCAGAGATGGTGTCTGCGATCTTCACGTACCGACCAGGGAATCCAGTGAACTGCTCGGCCACATGGAAAGGCTGCGAGAAGAATCGTTGAATTTTGCGGGCGCGATACACGGTAAGCTTGTCTTCATCGGACAGTTCATCCATTCCAAGAATGGAGATAATGTCCTGCAGATCCTTATACCCTTGCAACATGAGCTTCACGCGCATGGCCGTGTTGTAGTGATCTTCGCCAATGATAAGCGGATCGAGAATTCGTGACGAAGAATCGAGCGGATCCACGGCAGGATAGATTCCCAACTCGGCAATCTGACGGCTCAACACCGTTGTCGCATCAAGGTGAGAGAATGTATTCGCTGGAGCAGGATCCGTCAAGTCATCCGCGGGTACATACACAGCCTGCACAGACGTGATCGAACCGCGGTCGGTAGAGGCGATACGTTCTTGAAGCTGACCCATCTCTGTGGCCAACGTTGGCTGATATCCAACAGCAGATGGCATACGACCGAGAAGTGCCGACACTTCAGAACCGGCCTGTGTAAAGCGGAAGATGTTGTCGATGAACAACAGCACGTCGCGACCTTCTTCATCGCGGAAGTACTCGGCCATCGTCAGCGCCGTAAGCGCTACGCGTGCACGTGCTCCAGGAGGCTCGTTCATCTGACCAAACACAAGCGCCGTCTTATCGATAACGCCCGATTCCGTCATTTCGAGATACAAGTCGTTTCCTTCACGCGTCCGCTCTCCAACTCCAGCAAACACCGAGAAACCACCGTGTTGCTTGGCGATGTTGTGAATGAGCTCTTGAATAATCACGGTCTTTCCTACACCAGCACCACCAAACAGACCTGTCTTGCCACCCTTTGTGAATGGCTCAATCAAATCGATCACCTTGATCCCTGTTTCGAACATTTCCTTTTGAGTGGAAAGGCTCTTGAAGTCCGGAGGGTTGCGGTGAATGGAGTAGTTCTTATCTGACTTGAGTTCGCCCTTGCCGTCGATGGACGCGCCAACAACGTTGATCAGTCGACCAAGAACGTTCGGTCCCACAGGAACCGTGATAGGCGCTCCCGAGTCGATTGCCTCCATCCCACGAACGAGTCCGTCCGTAGCATCGATGGCGATCGTGCGAACACGATCTTCACCAAGGTGCTGCTGCACTTCACAAACGAGCACTTCGTCTGCGCCTGTTTCCACATTCTTTCGCGGAATGTGCAGTGCATTCAACACAGACGGAATGTGTCCGTCTGAGAATTCAACGTCCACCACTGGACCAATGACTTGTACGATGCGACCTTTGTTCATGCTTTGGGTTCCGATTTGTGTTCCACAGACTCGCAAAAATAGGGAAAAGGTCTGTACACCCTTTCGTAATTTTGCTCACTTGCACCGGCTCCAATCAATTTCAGGATAGAACATGTCTTCCTTCATCGTTTCCGCTGCCCGTACACCGATCGGTGCCTTTATGGGATCGCTCTCGGACCTTACCGCCCCGCGCCTTGGTGCCATAGCCATTAAGGCCGCCCTTGAACGCGCTGCCTTGGCGCCCGACATGATTAGCGAAGTGATCATGGGCAACGTGCTCACCGCCGCCGTCGGACAGGCGCCAGCACGTCAGGCCTCGATCTTCGCCGGTCTTCCCACAAGCGTACCATGTATGACCATCAATAAGGTCTGCGGTTCTGGCTTGAAATCTGTGATGTTGGCAGATCAGGCCATCCGCTGTGGCGATGCAGATGTGGTTGTGGCTGGCGGACAGGAATCCATGACGAATGCGCCCTACGCCCTCGCCAAGGCACGCGGCGGATACAAGTATGGCAATGGCGAGATTATCGACACACTCTTGCACGACGGTCTGTTCGACGTCTACAACAAGTATGCTATGGGTGTGGCCGCCGAACTCTGTGCCTCCGATTGCAACATCACACGCGAGATGCAGGACGCCTTTACGATTGCCTCGTATCAAAAGGCACTGGATGCTCAAAAGAACGGATTTTTTGTCGACGAGATCGCTTCGGTGATTGTGGCAGGGCGGAAAGGCGACGTGGTAGTGGATATGGATGAAGAGCCTTCGAAGGTGAACTTCGAGAAGATTCCGACTCTTAAACCCGCCTTCACAAAAGATGGCACGATTACGGCTGCGAATGCTTCGACCATCAACGACGGCGCCGCCGCCGTGGTGATCGCTTCGGAACTGGCACTCACAACACATAATCTCGAACCCATGGCCCGTATCGTTGCTCAGGCATCCTTCGCTCAAGACCCCGCTTGGTTCACCACGGCTCCCGTGGACGCCATTCGACGTGTTGTGAGCAAGGCCGGTCTTACATTGGACGATATTGATCTGTTTGAGATCAACGAAGCATTTGCCGTGGTGACGATGGCTGCACAGGACAAGCTTGGTATTCCCATGGAGAAGATCAACGTACACGGCGGTGCCGTTGCGCTTGGTCATCCCATTGGTGCATCGGGAGCTCGCCTCCTTACCACCTTACTCTATGCCCTGAAGCGTCGCCAGAAGAAGTACGGTCTTGTCACCCTTTGCATTGGCGGTGGCGAAGCAAGCGCAATGATCATTGAACGACTATAACAACAACGGAGAATAAATCCAGATGACACCACGTATGGTAACATTGATTGAAGGCGATGGAATTGGACCGGAGATCTGCGCATCGGTTGTACGCGTGTTCAAAGCGGCCGGTGTTCCTATCGAATGGGAATATGCCTCGGCAGGACTTGCAGCAATCGAACAATTCGGAAATGGCGTTCCGCCAGAAGCACTCGAGTCTATCAAGCGAAATAAAGTGGCCCTCAAGGGTCCAACAACAACGCCGATCAGCGGTGGACATAAGAGCGTGAATGTGACGATTCGCAAGTCGCTAGACCTCTATGCGAACGTGCGA
>JBBRES010000021.1:0-19876 GCA_038202665.1 Kapaibacterium sp. (SeqCode)
ATCAAGGGAACATCGAAGCCGCACAAGCAGGCATCTACCGCAATCGATCAACAATGGAGCTCGCAGCCTCTGTTGCTAAGCGCGATGTGATCACGGCGTTGAACAGACTCCGTATGTCGTCGGAAATGTACTCGGCCACCATTCCACTATCACGCGCCGGCCTGCCCGCAGCGATGACGGCCGTGCTTGACGCCTATAAGCGACAAGCACTCGACATCACGCAGTTCACAGACATGTATGCTTCTTACAAGAACAGCATGATCCAAATGATCGACGTCCGCAACGTCTGGTTCCAATCGGCTATCGACGTCAACGCCGCCGTGGGTTCAGATGTGATCACGATAAAGTAAAGGAACCTCAGAATGTCATCATCAATCGTCACACGACGTCGGCTGTTCCTCCTTGCCCCCTTCTTCCTTCTCACACTTGCCTCGTGTCAAAAGACTACTGTAGCCGAGAGCGGAATCAAAGAACCGCTACGACTTACCGACAGTATTCGGACGCGCCTTCATGTGCAAACCGATAGTGTGCGAACAATGCTAGTTGAAGAAGATCTCTTGTTGACCGGGAAGGTAATGTTCGATCAGGATCACATGGTGCGTGTTGCACCGTTGGCCGGCGGCATCGTGCAAGAAGTTCGAGTAGAACTCGGAGATCAAGTGCGCAAAGGTCAAGTACTCGCCGTGATTCGTTCAACAGAGATCATGGACGTTTCTAACCAACAGTCGCAGGCTGAGTCCAACGTTGCTATTGCAACGAAGAATCTTGAAACATCACAAGCATTGTTTAAGGCAGGATTGGCGTCAGAGCGCGAGTACGTAACAGCACAGAGCGAGCTCGATAAAGCAAAGGCGGACGAAAAGCGTGCCACAGAAGTAGCGTCACTGTATGGAGGCGCCACATCGTCCACCTATGTTGTGCGCGCACCTGCATCGGGCTTCATTGTTGCAAAGAACATCACGGATAACTCACAGTTTCGCACGGATCAGCCCGAAGCGATGTTCGCAATCTCAGACTTGTCGAACGTGTGGGTGATTGCCAACGTATACGAGTCAGACATTGCACTCGTGCACGAGGGCGCAGCTGCAGAGGTGCGCACACTTGCATACGACGACGAAACGTTTCAGGGCGTTATCGATAAAATTTACAACGCGCTCGACCCTGCGAGCCGCGTCATGAAGGTTCGAGTGCGTATAAGGAATACTCAATTCCGACTGAAGCCAGAGATGTTTGCGAGTGTTGCCATTCAGATGAAAAGGCCTCGCTCGATGACTGCCGTCCTATCTTCAGCCTTGATCTTCGATAAAAACAAACACTATTTACTTGCGTTGGCAAAGGACGGAACTATGTCGGTTCGGGAAGTGCAGACATTCAAGGCGATTGGCGACTACACCTACGTTTCGGGCAACATCGCACAGGGCGACCAGGTGATTACGCAAGGTCAGCTGGTGTTGTTCAACGCTCTCACGTCACGGTGATTACGTGAACAACTTCATCAAAAGCATTCTCGCCTTTTCGCTCAAAAACAGATTCTTTGTCCTGTTCGCGACAATCGCACTCGTTATTGGTGGCGTTATCGCCTACAAGACAACGATCATCGAAGCATTTCCCGACGTGACGAACACGCAAGTAACGATTATCACGCAGTGGCCGGGTCGGGGCGCAGAAGAGATAGAGAAGTTCGTCACCATTCCCATCGAAGTATCGGTGAATGGCGTTCCAAACAAGGTCTCTCTACGAAGCACAACACTGTTCGGACTATCGGTGGTGAAGATCATTTTCGAAGATGATGTAGACGACTTCACTGCGCGCCAAACCACGGTAAACCTCCTTGCCAACGCAGATCTTCCCGATGGTGTAAAGCCAGAAGTGCAGCCGCCATACGGTCCTACCGGTGAAATTTTTCGCTACACGCTCAAAAGTAGCACGCACGATGCACGCGAACTGAAGACATTACAAGACTGGGTAATCGAACGACGCATCCGCGCCGTGAGTGGCGTTGCCGATGTTGTAAGCTTTGGTGGCGAAGTGCGCACGTTCGAGATCAGTGTAAATCCTGACTTGCTGCTGAAGTACGACATCTCGCCGCTTGAAGTGTACAACGCCGTCAATCGAAGCAACATCAATGTTGGTGGCGACGTGATCGAGAAGAACGATCAGGCCTATGTGGTACGTGGCATTGGACTTCACACCTCCATACCCGATATCGAGAACGTGATTGTAGACTACATCGGTGGCGTTCCGATTACCGTTCGCAACCTTGCCACCGTGCACGAAGGCGCGCTACCACGACTAGGTCAGGTTGGTCGCGGCGCAGATACAGACGTCGTGGAAGGTATCGTTGTGATGCGCAAGGGCGAAGACCCAAGTGCGGTGATTGCGTCTCTCGAGGCAAAGATCAACGAGATCAACGACAAGGTCTTGCCCGACGATGTACGCATTGTCCAGTTCTACAATCGTCAGAACCTCATCGACTTTTGCATCGAGACCGTGTCGCACAACATCATCGAAGGCATCATCCTTGTGACGGTGATCGTGTTTCTTTTCCTTGCAGACTTCCGTGCCACCTTTATCGTGGCCATCATCATTCCCCTTGCATTGCTCTTTGCCTTTATCTGTTTGAAGCTCAAAGGACTCACGGCAAACCTGCTCTCTATTGGTGCAATCGACTTCGGCATTATCATCGATGGGGCCGTGGTGATGGTGGAAGGGGTCTTCGTGGCTCTTGACGCAAAGGCCAAAGAGCTAGGCATGGAGCGCTTCAACAAGATCTCGAAGCTCGGTCTCATAAAGCGCACGGGCATCGATCTTGGGAAGTCAATCTTCTTTGCCAAGGTGATCATCATTACGAGTCTCATTCCCCTCTTCTCCTTTACGAAGGTGGAAGGGAGAATGTTCAAGCCACTTGCATACACGCTCAGTTTTGCTTTGGTCGGTGCGTTGATCTTGTCACTCACGCTCGTCCCCGTTCTGATATCGCTCATGATGAAAAAGAACGTTCGCGAACGTCACAATCCGATCGTGCATTTCATCACGTCAACCTTGATGAAGTCTTTCGACTGGATTGCACACCACCGGAAGAAGAGTCTTGGTGTTGCGGCCTTCCTCGTCATCTCCGGCATGCTGTCGTTCACCTTCCTTGGCTCTGAGTTCCTTCCGCAGTTGAATGAAGGAGCCATGTATATCCGCGCGAATCTTCCGCTCAGTACATCACTCGAAGAAGCCGTGCGACTTACGCAGGGGATGCGCGAGACGCTTCGATCATTCCCGGAAGTACATCAAGTGATGTCGCAAACAGGCAGACCGAACGATGGAACAGATCCAACAGGATTCTACAATGTTGAGTTTCACGTAGATCTTCTTCGGACAAAAGAATGGACGCGTCCGATCACCAAAGAAGAACTCATTGCAGAAATGAAGAAGAAGCTCAGTGTCTATCCGGGCATCAACTTCAACTTCTCACAACCTATCATGGACAACGTCGAAGAAGCCGTGTCGGGCGTGAAGGGATCTATCGCTGTAAAGATATTTGGCGATGATCTGGAAGCATTGGAGGCGCAGGCCGAAAACGTGTATGATCAGCTCAAGTCTGTGCGTGGGATCGAAGACCTTGGCATTATCCGCAACATGGGTCAGCCCGAGCTTCGCATCACGCTCGACGAAAGCAAAATGGCCACGTATGGCGTTTCCACTGCCGATGCAAATTCTGTGATTGAGATGGCCATAGGGGGCAAGGCGGCAAGCAGGTTTTATGATGGTGAGAAGAAATTCGACATTCGCGTTCGATACTTGAAGGAGTATCGCGACAACGAAACGAAGATCGCAGACCTCAAAGTGCCAACGCTCCATGGCTCGATGATTCCGCTGAAAGAGATCGCCTCGATCACCTCCGTCACAGGTCCGCTCCTGATCTTCCGTGACGCTAACGAACGCTTCATTGCGATCAAGTTTTCCGTGCGCGGACGTGACATGGGAAGCACGATCTCGGAGGCTCAAACGAACGTGAACGGCAAGGTGAAGCTTGAGCACGGAATGCGAATGACGTGGACGGGCGATTTCGAAAATCAACAACGCGCAGAAAAAACACTTTCGATTGCGGTGCCCGTAAGCCTTGTGATGATCTTCATCATCCTACTGATAACCACAGGAACCGTTCGCGATTCCTTCCTCATCATTCTCAATGTTCCGTTTGCTATCATTGGCGGCATCGGTGGCCTGTTCATCACTGGAACCAACTTTAGCATCAGCGCGGGTATTGGATTCATTGCCTTAAGTGGGATATGTATTCTCAACGGCGTGATTCTGGTGAGCATCTTTCACAAAAACATGCATGATGAGCGCATGTCGCTCAGTGATGCAATTCGTAGTGGCGTTCTCAGTCGCATCCCCCCCATCGTGATGACGGCCTTCAAGGGCATTCTCGGCCTGCTTCCAGCGGCCATGTCTACTGGCATCGGTAGCGACGCACAACGTCCGCTCGCCATCGTAGTGGTAAGCGGCTTCGTTACCACCACGTTGCTAAGTCTGCTCATCTTCCCACAACTGTTTTGGGTTGCATATCGCAAGCACCACCTCTCCCTGAAAAAGGAAGAGACGGCGTTGTGACGTAGCCGAAGAATCGTCAGGTGTACCTGAACCAGAATGAGACGATGGAAAGAAAGACCGACATCATGACGAGCGCTGCAATTTTGAGGATGGACACCACCGTAAGAGCCACCCTCCACATGGGCTTGCACGTGCTTCTTGTGAAGAACGGGGTAACGATGACGACAACGAGGAGGAAGTAGAATTCGTGTTCGCAGATAACGGGAAGCACTGCGAAGGAGATCGTCATCAGAAGGTTGAACTGCCAAGGAGTAAAGATGTATGGAGAGTCCACACTGGATTTAGACACCACCCTTGGATACATCGCGCGCATTGGTACTCTCATCGCAGCCTCCTGTGTTGGTTGTGAAACAACTACCTCACACCAATAGCGGGAAACACTACTAACCCCTGATACGCTCTCACAAGTGGAACATTTTCATAGGGTTACGGCAGTTAAACCCCACGAACGAAAAAGGGCCTCAACACGAATGTGTTGAGGCCCTATTCTTAGAAAATCTTTCGATTGCTTACTTGTTTCCTTCTGCGCGCTTCTTCTGATACTCCTTCACCATTTCTTCCTGAACGTTGCGAGGAACGGCTTGATACTTCTCGAATTCCATCGAGAATTCACCCTTTCCTTGCGTTACAGAACGAAGGTCTGTAGAGTATCCGAACATTTCCGACAGAGGAACTTCGGATTCAATCACGACGTAGCCGGCGTCTGTTGTGGTGCCCATGATCACTCCGCGGCGCTGGTTGATCTGACCGATCACCGTGCCTTGGAATTCATCAGGGACACTCACTTCTAGCTTCATGATCGGTTCAAGGATCACTGGCTTACACTGGTTGTACACTTCGCGGAACGACATCAAAGCGGCCGTACGGAAGGCCTGCTCGGATGAGTCCACTGCGTGCGTGTTTCCGTCGTTGATCGTTGCGCGAACACCAACCACTGGCTGACCGATCAAGGTACCTTCCTTGATTGCTTCGCGGAAGCCCTTATCACATGCAGGAACGTATTCACGTGGGATCACACCGCCAACGATGTCGTCCACGAATTCATACGACTCAACAGCATCTGCTGGCAATGGTTCGAAGTAGCCGCCCACGCGAGCATACTGACCCGAACCACCTGTTTGCTTCTTGTGCGTGTAGTTGAAGTCTGCACGTTGCGAGATCGTTTCGCGGAAGGCAACCTTCGGACGACCAACAATCACTTCTGTGAGATATTCGCGCTTGATACGCTCGATGTAAATCTCGAGGTGAAGCTCGCCCATTCCCTTGATGATCGTTTCGCCAGACTCATCGTCACGCGTAACGCGGAACGTTGGGTCTTCCTTGGTGAAGCGGTTCAGTGCCTTCGAGAAGCTCACCAAACCGGCCTTGTCCTTCGGAGCAACAGCAAGTTCAATCACCGGCTCCGGTACGAACATCGACGTCATCGTGTAGTTCACCGAACCGTCGGTGAACGTGTCACCCGACGCACACTCTACACCGAACATTGCTACGATGTCGCCCGACGTTGCGGAATCGATGTCGTGCATTTCGCTCGAGTGCATACGTGCAAGACGTGGAACTTTGACCTTCTTGCCAGAAGCAATGTTGTAGATCATGTCGCCCTTGTCAACCTTACCCTGATACAAACGCATGTAGGTAAGCTGACCGTACTTGCCGTCTTCAAGCTTGAAGGCAAGCATGACGAGTGGCTTGTTGTCATCATTCGACAGGATGACCTTCTCTTCGTTTTGATCGCGGTCGAGCGCATGATTTTCTACTTCGTTCGGAGAGGGCAGGTAGCGCGTAACGCCATCAAGCAGCGTTTGCACGCCCTTGTTCTTGTACGCAGAACCACAGAAGACTGGTGTCATCTTCATGGAGATCGCACCAAGACGGATCGCTGTTGCCAGCTCATCTGGTGTTGGATCCTCATCAACGAGGAACTTCTCCATCAAGGCGTCGCTGTGATCAGCAGAAACTTCGATCAGATGATGGCGCAACTCTTTTGCTTTTGGCAAAAGTTCTGCTGGAATCTCTTCCGTGCGGATATCGTCGCCACTCGGACCATCAAAGTAGATGGCCTTCATGTTCACGAGATCGATCACACCTTCAAGTTTGTCTTCGAGTCCGATTGGATACGTCACGAACGCAGGATTGTGCTGAAGCTTTTCGCGGAGTTGTTCAACAACACGATCTGGATTTGCACCCGAACGATCGCACTTGTTGATGAAGGCCAGACGTGGAACACTGTATCGACGCATCTGACGGTCCACCGTGATCGACTGTGATTGCACACCTGCAACAGAGCACAACACAAGGACGGCTCCGTCGAGTACGCGCAATGCACGCTCTACTTCAACCGTGAAGTCTACGTGACCAGGAGTATCGATCAAGTTGATGGAATAGTCGCCCCACGTGCAATACGTTGCGGCCGACTGAATCGTGATGCCTTTCTCGCGCTCAAGATCCATTGAGTCCATCTTTGCGCCTACGCCGTCCTTGCCGCGCACTTCATGGATTGCATGGATCTTACCCGTGTAATACAGGATGCGCTCGGACAGCGTCGTTTTACCGGAGTCGATGTGGGCACTGATCCCGATGTTCCGGATTTTCGACAGATCTGCCATAGCAGGTCACCTAAAAAATGAATGGGGAATTGGTAAAGACTACAAAGATAAGGGAATAATTTCAGACATGACAAATGAGAACGTGTTCATATTACGCTGCTAGGTAAGGTTCATGAATATGAGGGAGTTGCCATGAAACGAGGTCTTCTCGTCGGCCTGTTTATTGTCGCCTGTCTACAGGCCCTTGCCGGAGGTCAGCACGACCACGTTTTGTGCTTCCCGCCCAACTTCCGAACCACGGTGCCTCCGACCGCGCTGGGTAGTATCCCGAGAACGGAGCAAAATCCCCTCCTCCTTCAGCTCACCATTGGTTCTGTACGCTCCACGCAGGTGCACATCTCTGCTCCATCCGTGAAGTACGACACCACCATCTCGCTCGGAGAGCGATCCACAGCCACTCTTGCCTTGCCGCCCTCCCTTGTTGTTGCGAACACAACTGGGATCTCGAACAATGTGGTAACAGTCTCGAGTACGGAGCCCATTAGCATCTCGGCGCTTGATGCAAAGTTTCAGAGTTCCGAGTCGTTTTCGGTGCAGCCAGTGTCGGCGCTCGGCACTTCCTACCTTGTGAGCAGCTACACCAAATTGGCGGCAGACCTCACAGGTCTGTTTTGCATTGTGGCAACGGAGTTCGGGACGACGGTTACGATTACTGGACCGTCTTCGAGCAAACTGTGGGATCCATCGCTAGCGAAGGGCACTACCATCAAGCTGAACCGCGGCGAGGTGTACACCTATGTGGCGCCAAACAATAGCGCTGAGTTCAGCGATCCATCAGGCACGCGCATCGTAGCGTCTGCGCCTGTGGCCGTGATCTCGGGTCACTCCTGCGCTTACGTCCCCGCCAAATGCATGGCCTGCAATCCGCTCTACGAGCAGCTCGTCCCGTCGTTGATGTTTGGCGTGCAAACGTTCATCCCGCCTATTGCACAGCGCGCAGAATCTATGGTTCGAGTGATGGCCTCTGATGAGCCGGCAACCATTTCGGTGAACGGCGCAGCGCCAATAACAATCCCTTCAGGAATGTGGTGGGAAGCCCGCCGTGGCAATCTACCCCTACATGTCACGAGCGACGTTCCGGTACAGGTGGCGCTCTTCGGCATGGGATACCTTAGTGGTGATAGTATTGGCGACCCATGCATGATTATGGTTCCGCCGCACGAGCAGTTTGCCCGCGAGCAGCTTATCACAACATCGGCCACTCCAACGTGGAAGCATTTCCTTACGCTTTTCTGCGGACCTGATAATCACAACACGGTCTTTGTCGATGGCACGGCCGTTTCGGCTACATCTTGGGTTGTTGACGAGCGCTCACAGTTCCGCTACGCCCATGTGAGCGTGCCCTACGGCTCGCACTTGGTCACATCCGTCGGTCCCGTAGGGGTCTTCGTTTCCGGCGTTGGCTCGATGAAACTTGGCGACCCAAATGCCTACGACGCCTACGGTCATAGCGGCGCCATGATCGTGAAACGGTAGGGCGGAAAGGCGGCGCGGCCGATACAATTTGGAGGGCAGGCACTCGTCCTTGTTTTGAACCCCCTCATATAGTTAGTGTCAACGGCCATGATTCACGTAGAATCATGGCCGTTGTCTTTTGGTGGTGCTGGTGCGAGACACGAGTAATGATGTTCACTCACGTGATACTAGAAATTCCGCGGCAAAGTGTCCACCTAATTCCGCGGCAAAGTGACCCCCTAATTCCGCGGCAAAGTGACCACCTGTGCGAGGGTGAAAGGATACTGAGTTCGGTCGTCGTGTTCGGTTGAAGTTGAGAACAACTCGCGGCCGGACTTGGCAAACACACCGATCCAAATGAGTAAACTTGAGACATGTAGTAAAGCTCCACGACCGAGGTTCGTCAAAGCTTCAGATCAGCACGGCAACGGGGCTGTCACGTACCACGGTCAGAAAACATCTTACCATCTTCACAGAACTCAAAACGCCGTGGGAGGCGCTCTCTGTCCTTAGTGACAAGGAGCTTCATGAGTCCTTCCGCGTTGAACCGGTGATTGAAATGGAGACGCGGCTCAAGCTTGCAAAGGCCGACGGCTCGTATCTCAAAGAGCTTGTCAAGATGGAGAAGCAGAATCTGCTTGTCATCGACGACTTCGGCATGCAGCCGCCTGACGCACAGAGCAGGGCCATCCTCATGGAGATCATCGAAGACCGCCACGGGAAGCGCTCCACACTCTTCACTTCACAAGTGCCAGTGGCGAAATGGTACGAAGTGATCGGCGAACAAACCATTGCAGATGCTGTTTTAGACCGCATCACTGTCGACGCACACAAGTTGGAACTCTTGAAATTGTAGGCGAACCACTGCGAAAACGTCGCGGCACACTAACACCAGTACTCAGAGCAACTTTTAGCTCAAAACGCACATCCACTTTTGGGTGGTCACTTTGACGCGGAAAGAGGTGGACAGTTTAGGCGGAATTTCCACTTAGTCCTTAAACCATTCGTTCTCGACCTTTAGTGCACCCCATCCCATCTTCACACACCAAGCGTTCCGATTGGCACAACATGCACACCATCCGGACGCGTGTAGGCGTGCCCACTTGCTGTGATCACAACGAGTGCTTGCGGTTCTCCTTTTCGCGACGTGTCTACCACGTTTTCGAACCGATGTAGTGTTGATGCGGCAGCATCGATAGCATCATGGCCGAGTTTGATCTCGCATGCAATCCACCGTCCGTCTGCGTGTTCGATGATGGCGTCAACTTCGAGTCCGTTGCTATCTCGATAGAACGACACGCTTGCATCGCAATGTTGTGCGTATACGAGAAGGTCTCGCATGACGAGATTCTCGAAGAGCTGACCAAGTAGTGCGAGATCTTGTATCAATCCTGTTGGTGATGTGCGCAGCGATGCTACAGCCAACGAGGGATCCGTGAAATAGAATTTCGGTCGCGTGCGAAGCACGGCCCTAGATCGAAGATGTGTTGCCCACGCAGGAAGTCGTTCCAAAAGCATGACGCGTTCGATTGCATCGAGGTACTGCTCAATGGTTTCTTTCGAGATGCTCGTTTGTTCGCCACGTACGTCTTGTTCGATGGTGGTTACTGCAATGCCTCCCCCTATGCCTCTGGCGATCGACCTGATCACAGCCTCGATCTTCCGTGGATTTCTCGTTCGATTCGTTGCATTGAGCTGCGCAATATCTACGCGCGTTGATTCGGCAAGGTAGTCACGGTTGTTCGACATTGCAGACTCACAACCTTCATCGAGGTTGGCCGGCCAACCTCCACTACAAATACTATCGATAACGTCTTTGAATAGCAGCCTACTCATTGTTGGCTCGAAGGATGCACCGTTAAGAATATCACGTAGCGAAACCACGCCTGCAGAAAGACCAAGTTCGAACGACGTCATCGGGCGCATGCGGAGTCGACTGAATCTTCCTGCGCCAGAATGTCTTGTTAGATCGTCTGATGGCATTGACGAACCTGTAAGGATAAACTGACCTGGACGTTGTGCATCATCTACGGCATGTCGCACGTGATTCCAGATGGATGGATAGATCTGCCATTCATCGATGAGCCTTGGCTTTTCGCCAGCAAGGACGAGTTCAGGTGCCGCTGACACGAGATCACCGACAGATTGCGCTACATCAAACCTGATCTCACTTGCCGAGTGCTCACGTGCTGTTCGCGTTTTGCCGCATGCCTTGGGACCTTCGATGAGCAAAGCACCAGCACGTCGGAGTCGCTCCAATAGCTCAGATTCGACAATTCTAGGGCGATATGATTGCATCTGAAGTCCTTTCCGGTACTAAACTAGTAGTACTGTCGATGTTAAACTAATAAATATATTGCTCACAAATTAGTAACTATATAGATTCGATACTTGGAACTATGAAGATGTTTCTAAAGCCAACAGAGCCCTATTCCATATCTAGCGTCTGCAACTCCTTGGCCTTCCACCATGCCACCCCTACAACAACAAGCGTCATAACGCCCCCAAACAGCACGCTTGGGACCACGCCCACAAGACGTGCAGCAACGCCGCTTTCCACTGCACCGAGTTCATTGCTTGAACTGATGAACATTGTGTTGGCGGCGGCTACGCGACCTCGCATTTCTTGAGGTGTGTAGAGCTGCAGAATGGTATGGCGCACCACCACACTTACGGAGTCGAATACTCCCATGGCAAAAAGTAAACATACGCTTACCCAAAACACTGTAGACACGGCAAAGAATAACGTTGTCACGCCGAAGCCGGCAACACAGAGCAGCATGATCGTTCCCGCGTGCTTCTTGAGAGGACGGTAGGACAGCCACAGCATCATCACCACTGAGCCAAGCGCCGAACTTGCACGCAACACACCAAGACCGCTCTCTCCCCCGCCTAGAATAGTATCTGCATAGACTGGCAACATCGCCACGGCTCCACCAAAGAGCACAGCAAAGAGATCGAGTGATAAGGCGGCAAGGATAATGCGCTGCGAGAAGATAAACCGCAAGCCAAGCGATACTTCGTGCAGCATATTCTTTTTGGAAAGAGAAGGTGTAGCAGGCTTTGACGTCAGGCGCCACACACCTATAGCACCAATGCACATAAGACTCACGTAGGTGACCGAGGCTACGGTGACGCCGAAGGCGCCGTAGACGAAGCCGGCTGCGAGCGGACCTGCTATCATGGCCCCTTGCCACACACTACTGCCAAACGCAGAAGCCTGCGGCATGTTCTCGCGAGAGACAACCATGGCAAGGACGGAGAACATGGACGGAGAGTAGATTGCACGCGCAAGTCCGTTCACAAAGACCATGGCGAAGATGGCCATGAGAACAGTGGGCTTCCCAAGTGCAATGAGTGTGGAATGCTGCATGACCACCGCTTGCAATAGCGCAGAGCCGATGATCATGAATGATGCAACCTTGAGCGCGCGCGTCTTCTCTTGCCTATCTACCCAAAAACCTAGCGGCATTGCCGCGCCAATAGCAGGGATTGCTTCTGCGAGCCCCACCATTCCAAGCATGAAGGGGTCCTTCGTAATCGAATACACATACCACGCTACAACAACGGCTTGCATGTGCCATCCCATGGCCATGAAAAACCGAAGTTGAACGTATGCTTTGAATTCGCCGATAGAAAGAAGTGCTCTCACCGCGCGATAGACACCGTGGCCGTGGAAACAGTATTGAGCCCCGCTACCTTCACAACATAGATCCCTGGTGCTAGTGCATGCATGTCGACCCATGGATTTGAGCGTTGCGATGCGACGACGCGACCCGTAATGTCTACCACATCGATTCGCGTTGCATCGTCAACCATAACGCCACTAATCGTAACGCCATCGTTAGCCGGATTTGGATAGACATTCATGTGTTGCACTTGAGCTGGAGTTTCTTCGGCAACGTCGACTGTTCCATCTGGGAAGCGAACGCGGTAGCGCTCCCATGTGTCGCTGCAGAAGTGCGAGATCATTTCGTAGTCAGTGCCATCAGGACGTATAACAATTCCATCGCCCTCGTTAATCTCCGCTGTGCCAAGTGGAACGGTGGTGAGGATCACAGCATCATGCGAGAAAATGCCGCGCATTGTTCCAGGCGCTGGAATTTTTGCAAGGTCTTTAAGACGTGGAGAGTCAGAACCCGTGCCGCCAACACGCCACATGTCGTCTTTGCGGAAGGTGCCATACGTAAGGAATGCACTCTCCCACGTGCGACACGTAGGACTACACGTTGGATCGCTGATTACGATACCGAGTGCCTTCATCACTTTTCCCATCATGCGCCCTTGTCCGCGACCTTCCCAAATGAGATTGCGCTCACCCTTGCATTCGGGCGTGGGGCCTGGGTCTTGCAGTCCCCAATCTGTTGCGCAATGACGCGACAGATAGTTGATGCCACCACGCTTCATTTCTTCGATGATATCGTGATACTGATTGTGTCCTTCACGTTGCGTTTCATACGCGCCAAGGTCTGGGCTACGCAAGACCACGCGAGGATTTCCCACCATATCCGTACGTCGTGTGTTCACATATCTGTCCATGAATCCGCGGTCGACAAGTGTTCCGTTGCTCGGAAAATACAGGCCGTCGTCGTCGGTCCCATAGAAACCATCCGCACCACGCGGATTGTCTGCATCGATAAACGACGGATCGAAGTTGTAGAAGCCATGATCAAAATCATCCTTCACGCAATTCGAATTCGTGGTGAACATCGTGTCGAGTCCTGCTGTATCTAGCTGCACCACCTGTAGATGGAGAAGCGAATCGCTGTGCCACAGGATGCTGTTCTTCATATCGCCACCATGCGCCGCAACACCTGCAGCGCCATCGGTTGCGAGACAGCGGTTGTTGTAGAATGTCGACGTGATGATGTACGGCCACGACTCTTTGTCGGCGTTCATGCATCCGCCGTTTTCCTGCGCCAAATTCATGAAGAACACAGAGCTCGTTACCGTGAGGGTGCGCGAATTTGTGATGTCGATAGCACCACCACGCACAGCGTCGTTGTTTTCGAACGCACACTGTGCAACGAAAGGTCGACTCACTGTTTTGTTATTGGGCGACGCCCCATCGATCGCAAGTGCCCCACCACGTTCTGCATGATTGCTCGCAAATGTGCAGTACTCGAAGTGCACGCGGTAGACGTTCATTGCGTGCACGGCGCCGCCACGTCCAACAGCTACGTTGTTGTTGAAGATACAATTGCGAATGAACGGTGTACCGCCGTTGATTGTCATGGCGCCACCGTTTGCGGCCTTTCCATTCTCGAAATACAATCCATCAATCACGGTGTTCGAGTCACCATTCACCACCGTCATCAGCGCGTGTTCCCCGCCACCTTCCAATACCGTCGTCAGTCTGAACCAATCGCGCAATTCACGTAAGGATTCGGTTCCGCGAAATCCGCCGTACACCTGAACTCCAGCGGGGACGTTGTAGGGCGTGGATGTTCCAGGGGCAATGCCCGTGCCTTCTGATGGTTTGTAGGTGCCGCGTGCAACCCACACTTCGTCACCCGCGATGGCGGCGGACAGTGCGTCGTGCAGACTCCAATACGAGGTCTGCCAGGTCTGTCCGCTCCCACCTGGAACAGCGCTTCGCTGCACATACAAGGTATCGGCTGTGGCTGCCGACGTGGCAAGGGCGGTGAGGGCGGCAAGGAGGATCAGGAAGCGCATGGTTGTGTTGGTAGAGCTCGTGAGAAATGCACGTTGCAAAGTACGGAAAACAGAAAAGGGTCGAACCTGTGGAGGTCGACCCTTTTTCTGAATAATTCTGACCGATGCCTTAGACCGTCGTCTTCCGACGTGGCGCCTTGCGCATTGGTACTTCTTCTTCTTCGACCTTCGGAATAATAGCATCGGCGCCGAAGATGTTACCGACTTCCGAAGAAACCAGCATTTCTTGGTAGACGCGCAAACCGGTACCTGCCGGGATGAGCTGACCAAGGATGATGTTTTCCTTCAGACCCATGAGCTTGTCGGACTTTGCAGCAGCCGAAGCATCTGCAAGTACACGAGTGGTCTCTTGGAATGAAGCGGCAGACAGCCACGATTCCGTGGTAAGGGACGCTTGTGTGATACCAAGAAGCAACGGCTCTGCGATAGCAGGTTCGGCACGGCGACTCTTGACCGTTTCCTTTTCCTTCTTCTTGAGTTCGTCGTTGACTTCCTTGAGGCGCTTCTTTTCAACGATCTGACCGAGCTTGAGCTTGGATTCGCCCTTATCGGTTACCACAACACAGTTCTTCAGATCGTCGTTCTCGTCGTTGAACTTGATGCGGTCTGTTTGATCGCCTTCAAGGAATGACGAGTCGCCGGAATCGGTCACGCGGACCTTTTGCAGCATCTGACGAACGATGATCTCGATGTGCTTATCGTTGATCTTTACACCCTGCATACGATACACTTCTTGGATTTCGTTTACGAGGTACGCCTGTACTTCGTTGATACCCTTGATGTGCAGAATGTCGTGCGGATTGATAGCACCTTCAGACAAGCGATCACCGGCGCGAACCAGATCTCCTTCTTGTACAAGAACGTGCTTACCGATTGGCACCGGATAGTCGCGCTTGAGTTCACCATCGAGCGACGTAACAGCAATCACGCGGGAACCGCGCTTTGGCTTGTCGATCGTGATGGTTCCGTCGATTTCCGTTACAGTAGCTGGCGCTTGTGGTGAACGTGCTTCGAAGAGTTCCGTCACACGTGGCAGACCGCCTGTGATATCGCGCAGACGACCAAGGTCGCGTGGCATCTTCACAAGCTTCGAACCGACCGACACCACTTCGTCATTTTCAACAACAATCTGTGCGCGTGTTGGAATGATGTACGACTGAATCAGTGTACCTTCTTCGTCCACGATTTCGATTGCTGGTGACTTCGTACGATCACGTGAGTCGATAACGATCTTCGTTGTGTGTCCGGTTTGCTCGTCGTTCGCCTCTTTGTAGGTAAGGTTCAGCACGAGGTCGCGATAACGAACACGACCTGACTTCTCCGTAATGATCACGGAGTTGTATGGATCCCATTCATAGAGCATGTCGCCCTTCTTGACCTTCTGACCTTCCATCACATTGAGTTCAGCACCGTAGATGGTATCGTACTTCGTGAGAACGCGATTCGATTCGGGTTCAACGATGTTGATCACACCAGAGCGGCTGACGAGAACGCTGATCTCTTCTGCGTCACCTTGATAGGTTACGTAGCGAACGTTTTCAAACTGCGTAACACCATCAAACTTGGCGATCGCAATACTTTGCGACGACGACAAGGATGCTGTACCACCAGTGTGGAATGTACGAAGTGTAAGCTGTGTACCCGGCTCACCGATCGACTGCGATGCAATCGTACCAACGGCTTCGCCAGTGTCTACCATTGAGCCAGTAGCCATGTTACGACCGTAGCACTTTGCGCAGACGCCACGGCGTGCTTCGCATGTAAGTACGGACCGGATGGTGACGGCTTCTACGGCAGAGTTCTCGATTGCTTGACCGATTTCTTCGTCGATCATTTGGCCTTTGAGAACGAGCGTGTTGTTCGAGAGTGGATCGATCACGTCCATAAGGGACACGCGACCAAGGATCCGCTCGAACAATGGCTCCTTTACTTCTTCTCCATCCTTCAGTGCTCTCATCTCTACGCCACGGATTGTTCCGCAGTCGTCCGCGCCAATAACCATGTCCTGTGCCACATCGTGCAAACGACGTGTAAGGTATCCGGCATCGGCAGTCTTTAATGCAGTATCGGCAAGACCCTTACGAGCACCGTGCGTCGAGATGAAGTATTCAAGAATGGTCAGACCTTCCTTGAAGTTCGGGATGATCGGATTTTCGATCAACTCGGCACTCGACGATGCGGCACTTTTCTGTGGCTTCGCCATAAGACCACGCATACCTGCAAGCTGACGGATCTGTTCTTTCGAACCACGAGCCTGCGAGTCCATCATCATCCAGAACGTGTTGAATCCGTCACGATTTGTTTGCAGTTCGCTATAGAGCTTATCTGCAACCTTGTTCGTTGCGGTCGACCACGTATCGATGATTTTGTTGTAGCGTTCCCCTTCGGTGATAACACCGGAGTGGTAGTAGTCTTCGATTTTGTCTACGTCCTTTTGAGCCTTGTTGATGATGTCTACCTTTTCGGCAGGCACTACCACGTCGGCGATGGATACAGACAGGCCACCACGGGTAGCCGTCATGAATCCGATCTCTTTCAATTGATCCAAGAAGACCACTGTCTTCGCAAGGCCTGCCTTGCGGAAGCACAACGTAATCACCTGGCGCAGACGCTTCTTTGTGAGCAACTCGTTCAAGAAGCCGATTTCCTTTGGTACGATCTGGTTAAAGAGGATACGACCAACGGTCGCATCTACCATAACACCATCGATACGTACCGTCACCTTTGCATGCCGGTCTACCTGACCGCAGTTATAGGCAATGATCGTTTCTTCAACAGAGGAGAATCGCTTGTCTTCGCCCTTGGCACCACGACGCACCTTTGTGAGGTAGTAGGTACCAAGAACCATGTCTTGCGATGGAACGGCAATTGGCTCGCCATTCTGCGTGTGCATGATGTTGTGGGCCGACAAGATGAGCAACAACGATTCGAGTTGCGCTTCATGACTTAGCGGTACGTGCACGGCCATCTGGTCACCATCGAAGTCGGCGTTAAACGCCGTCGTCACGAGTGGGTGCAGTTGGATGGCCTTGCCTTCGATCAGCTTTGGCTGGAAGGCTTGAATACCAAGGCGGTGAAGCGTTGGAGCACGGTTCAGAAGAACTGGGTGTCCATCGATTACGCGCTCAAGAATATCCCACACTTCGGTTGTCTTCTTCTCTACTTGCTTCTTGGCACTCTTCACCGTTTTGCAATGTCCGCGCTCAATAAGCTTACGGATAATGAGCGGCTTGAAGAGCTCAACGGCCATGTCCTTTGGAAGTCCACATTCGTGGATCTTCAACTCAGGACCCACCACGATAACGGATCGACCAGAATAGTCAACACGCTTACCGAGCAAGTTCTGACGGAAGCGACCTGTCTTGCCCTTGAGCGTATCTGCCAACGACTTGAGTGCGCGTTGCGATTCGCTACGAACGGCGCGACGTGAGTTGTCGAACAACGCGTCTACTGCTTCTTGCAGCATTCGCTTTTCATTGCGCAAAATCACTTCTGGAGCCTTGATGTCGATCAAGCGCTTCAGACGATTATTACGAATGATCACGCGACGATACAAATCGTTCAAGTCGGACGTTGCAAATCGACCGCCCTCCAGTGGCACTAACGGACGCAGGTCTGGCGGGATCACCGGAATGATGTCGAGCACCATCCACTCAGGGCGGTTAGGCTCTTTGGTCTCGTTGCTACGGAATGCTTCGAGAATACGAAGGCGCTTGAGAATGTCGGCCTTCTTTTGCTGCGACATATCCTGGCGCAACAGCTCGCGAAGATTGTAATAATCTTCGTCTGCATCCACGCGGCTCAGCAGCTCCTTCACGGCGTCGCCGCCAATGAGAGCAATGAACTTGCGAGGATCGTCGTCATCCATGGCCCGCTCTTCTGGACGCAGGTTGGCCAACACTTCTAGGTATTGATCTTCCGTGAGCAAGTCCTTCTTCAAAAGGCCTGTGCTACCTGGTTGGATCACCACATAGGATTCATAATAGACGATGCGTTCGACATCCTTTGTAGGCATGCCGATTACACCGGATATCTTGCTTGGAAGCGAGCGAAGGAACCAAATGTGTACGACGGGCACGGCCAACATGATGTGGCCCATACGCTCGCGACGTACACTTTTCTGTGTTACTTCTACGCCGCAACGGTCGCAGACGATACCCTTATAGCGAATGCGCTTGTATTTACCACAGGCGCACTCCCAGTCACGGATTGGTCCGAAGATCTTCTCACAGAACAGACCGTCCTTCTCAGGACGGAACGATCGATAGTTGATCGTTTCCGGTTTGGTAACCTCACCGTGTGAACGGTTGAGGATATCATCCGGGGATGCGATCCTGATCGTGATCTGTTGGAAGCCACGCTTCGGTACGAATTGATACTGCATGTCAACTCCGAGGAGTGATGTTTTTCGTTTAATCGATCTTGATGTCTAGACACAGACCTTGCAACTCGCGCACAAGCACGTTGAACGATTCCGGAATGTTTGGATTAGGCAAGTTGTCGCCCTTTACCAGTGCCTCATACATCTTGGCACGTCCCGTCACGTCGTCCGACTTGAGCGTGATCATTTCTTGGAGTGTGTGCGCCGCGCCATATGCTTCGAGCGCCCATACTTCCATTTCTCCCAAACGCTGACCACCGAATTGCGCCTTACCACCCAACGGCTGTTGCGTGATGAGCGAGTATGGTCCGATAGAACGCGCGTGGATCTTGTCTTCGACAAGGTGACTTAGCTTCAGCATGTAGATGATACCAACGGTAACCTCGTTCTCGAATGGCTCACCGGAGCGGCCATCCATCAGAATCGTTTTACCAGTACGTGGCAGACCGGCCTTCTCGAGGTAGTCGCCTACTTGGTCCCACGTTGCACCATCGAAGATCGGTGTTGCAAAGTGAACGCCTAGTTCCCTGGCAGCCCATCCGAGAGCGGTCTCGTAGAGCTGACCCAGATTCATACGCGATGGTACGCCGAGCGGGTTGAGAACAATATCTACCGGTGCGCCGTTTGGCAAGAATGGCATGTCTTCCAACGGAACGATCTTGGAAACAATGCCCTTGTTTCCGTGCCGCCCTGCCATCTTATCACCTACTTGTAGCTTCCGCTTCTTGGCAACATAGACCTTCGCCATTTGCAGGATGCCCGGTTGCAACTCGTCGCCCGCGGCGATCTTGTTGCGCTCTACGCGAGCGTCTGCTTGGATGTGGTTCCTGCGCGCAGCAAAGTTTTCGGCAAGTCTGCGGAGCAGACCCATCTTCTTCTTTTCTGCAATCCAGTCTTGATCGTAATCCATCATGTTCGGAACGAACGTGCCGGCTTCGAACTTTGCTTGGATTTCTTTCTTGGAGATCTTTACACCAGAGCGGAAGACCACGGTGTCGTTCGCAGAACGAACACCAAGGCTTGCTTCGCCTTCGAGCAGGTCGCCGATACGATCGATCGCTTCTGCATCGAGTGTGCGAAGCGTTTGCATTTCGCGCTTCGTGATGTGGTCTTGACGCTTCTTCTCTTCTGCACGGAATTCGCTATCGCTTGT
>JBBRES010000022.1:0-19296 GCA_038202665.1 Kapaibacterium sp. (SeqCode)
ACATCCACGGCGGGAGCATCCGAGACGGCGTGGACCGCAAGAACCTTGCCCTTGTCGAAGTGTTCGACGAGATCTACAGAGGCTGAACCCGAATCGGTATCTGTGTACATCCTTGCCACCATGCTAACTGCATCACCTGGATTCATAGTGCCCATGAGGACAACCGTGTACGAGGTATTCGACGCCAGTGCTATTGGCTCGTACGTGGTAAGTGGTGTTGAACTGCCGTTGGTCGTCACGACAAAGGTTAGTGAACCCGCATCGAGTGCAGTGTAGGCAGTCACTGCACGACTTTCGATCTTCGAGAGTATGGCAGGATTTAAAGCATTGACCGTATGGATATCAATGCTTGCGCTGAGGTCTGAGACAGCATGCACGAAACGGACGCGAGCTTTCGCAGATGTGAGCAGATCGTCGTTTTGAAGCGAGGCCGTGATTGCCGACGAAGGTCCGAAAACAAAGACGCTGTAGCTCTTTCCTTCTTCAAGACTCGCACCAGCTGTGATCAAGGCCGCAGAGGCGCCGGCGTTCAACACCTTGAGTGTTTTGCTGCCCGCCACCACACTTGCATAACCCGAGCTCTTGCCATACGTCACCGATGCATTTGTGACCGTGCCATCTAGTTGCACATCCAACGCGGCCGCGTCGCTGGCAGTATTGATTGTTCGCAATTGCGCCTTGCTTGGCGTAGGACCGGAAGAGCTATCGGTACATCCAACGAAGGCAAGGATGGCGAAGGCGGCAAGGACGAGGCTCACCATTCGAAAGCCTGCAGCTTGAATGGCTCGCTCGATCTTCTCAGATACTGTTGTTGACTCTTCAATTTCCACGATGGCTTTCCCAATTGTAACGTCTTCTACGTGAATGCCGTCGATCTTCGACAGCGCGCGTTCAACCGCAGCAACACAGTGCCCGCAGCTCATTCCTTCGATAGTGATCTCTTGCTTCTTCATGATAGTTCCTCAATAGCACCCTTGATGCGCCACATTCGTCTGGCGAGTTCGGATTGTTTTTCTGCAAACGCGTCGTACCGGTCATTCTCTTCGGCGATCTCTGCGAGATACCTCGTTCGGTCTGGAGGAATGATGTAGATCTTCTCGCTCATCTCGTCGGTCACATGAAACTTGCTTATCCACGGTAATCCACATTTGTGTACAAGTGCGTCCACAATGGAACGATACAGTGTGTTTGTTCCGGGATCGTTGAATTGCGATGCGATGGTTCCGTAGACCGGCATCTCGTCTGGCTTACGGTCGAAGAGTTGACGTGATCTTTGGTACTGTTTCTTCACGTCACGAAGAGCATCTAGTGCTCCGCGTTTATCGAATTTGTTCAGGGCGATGAGGTCTGCATAGTCGATCATGTCGATCTTCTCGAGCTGACTTGCTGCGCCATACTCGGGGGTCATCACATACATTGATACGTCGGCCACATCGGCGATTTCAGAGTCACTCTGGCCAATACCCGCTGTTTCAACGATGATGAGATCGAAACCCGCATACGAAAGAATGCGAATGGCATCTGCCACGTTTTTGTTCATTGCCACGTTTGCCTCGCGCGTCGCGAACGAGCGCATGTAAACGCTTGGATGACTAACGGCATTCATCCGAATTCGGTCGCCAAGCAGTGCACCACCTGTTTTCCTCTTCGATGGATCGACTGAAACCACGGCAATCGTCTTGTCTGTAAAGTCGTTCACAAAGCGGCGAACAAGTTCATCTGTCAACGACGACTTGCCAGCGCCACCGGTTCCTGTAATTCCAAGGACGGGCGATCGCTTGACATTGTCGGCAAAGGCGATCGTCGATCGTTCACCACGTTCTGCAGCACTAATTGCCTGGGCAATGGCAAGTGGGTTCTTTGTCGCCACTTCAGATGCAAGGTTGGCGCCAAACACATTTGGCGTGAGAAAGTCTGATTGTTCTACAAGGCTGTTGATCATTCCTTGCAGACCCATTGCCCTACCGTCATCTGGAGAGTAAATGCGCGTTACGCCCGCCGCATGGATCTGGTCGATTTCCGTTGGTAAGATGGTGCCACCGCCGCCGCCAAACACTTTGATGTGTCCAGCACCGCGCTCTTTGAGAAGCTCCACCATATAGGTGAAATACTCTACGTGACCGCCTTGATACGAGGTCATAGCAATAGACTGGGCATCTTCTTGAATGGCGCAATCCACCACCTCAAGAACGGACCGATTGTGGCCAAGGTGAATAACCTCGCAACCCGTGCCCTGAATGATGCGACGCATCACGTTAATCGCGGCGTCGTGACCATCGAACAACGAAGCTGCCGTGACCACTCGAATGGTATGCTTCGGCACGTATGGCGTTGGATTCATCATGGTCGACCCTTTGGGATGAGCAAGACCCCAAACTTACGGACGAGGAGGGTGACCTTCGTCACCTTCCCTTTGGAATTCATAGGCGATATTCGTGGGGTGTGTTGTTGAAAACAATCCTTGAGGAGTCTACGATGATGAAGAACATGGGATCCGCCGATAGAGTTCTACGAGTGCTCGTTGCACTTGTCGTTGGTGGGCTAATCCTCACGGGTACCGTTAGTGGTATATGGGCATGGGTTCTCGGTATTCTGGCCGTTGTCTTCGTTCTGACGGCAAGCGTAAGCGCGTGCCCACTCTATTTGCCATTCGGTATACGTACGAACAAGGCGCCCGTAAAGTCATAGCTCACGGTGGCAATGGCTAACTTGCCATGTGACCGCTGAGCTTATGATCCTTGGTGGCGCCGAAGAAATCGGCGCCAATTCGTGCTATCTGAACCTGGATGGCACCGGCCTTCTTATCGATGCCGGACTGCACCCTCGCGACCGGGAGGAGCGCGCCCTGCCGTGGTTGGAGGGTTTGGAACATCGCCCGTCCGATGCCGTTGTGATAACCCATGCACATACAGACCACGTGGGTGGCCTTCCGTATGTACTCCGAAAGCTTCCACACGTGCGCACGGTAATGTCGCACGCTACCAGAGATCTGACCCACGATGTCTTGCACAATTGTGCCAAACTCCTCAAATCAGAAGTCACTCGATGGTTTCCCAAAGAGGCGCTCGACTACTATAAACGCGACGTGATTGAAATGATCCGGCATGGTTTCGAGGCCGTTCCCTATAACGAACCATGGGTTATACGTGGGTTCAACGGTGGGTCCGACGTGACAGTACGCCTACACCCGGCCGGTCATATTCTTGGTTCGGCTTCTGTGCATGTTTCATGCAATGGGATGTCGATTATGCATACTGGCGATATCCAGTTCGATAACCAGGCAATGATCTCTCGCGCATCCGTACCACGCGACCATGTAGACTGCCTTATCACGGAGGCAACGAATGCTTTCTCGGACAGACCCAATGACTTTGCCAACGAATCAAAGCGCTTGGCTCAGTTCATCAACACCGTCACAAACGCAAACGGTAGTGTCTTAATCCCGTCGTTCGCTCTCGGCAGAACACAAGAGATTCTTCGTACTCTCCATACACTCATGCGTAAGGGATCGATTCCGCAGATTCCGATCTATACCGGTGGGCTAGGCGTAAAGATTAGCAAGGTGTACGACCAGCACTGTTACACAGAACCAATGAGAACACCTGGTTTTGAAGTGTCGGACATTCCTCAAGAGCGCATTCGTTTTGACCAGTTGTTCACTGCCGACTACATGCGTAAACCGTCGATTGTTGTCGCATCAAGTGGCATGGTGAACAAAGGCACCACATCGTATGCACTTGCAACAGCATGGTTGCAGAAGCCAAACTTTGGAATCGCCGTGATTGGCTATCAAGACCCATCTGCACCTGGCCATGCATTGCTACATTCAGGAGTAGATCGTCCGTTCGACTTTGGTGGGAGAACTTTGAAACGCCATTGCTTGATCGACCGATTTCGATTTAGTGCTCACGCCTCTCTCGAAGGACTGCTCGGACTTATCATGGATGTACGACCATCTACCCTTTGTATCGTCCATGGAGAGCCTGAATCGTGTGATCATCTTGCACTCTGCGTGAAAGAGCGTCTACCGAACACTCGCATCATCATTCCACGTCTTGGCAAATCCTACACGATAGTAAAGGGTAGTGGTGGTGCAAGTATGGGGAGTGCGTAAACGCACTCCCCATCGAGCTTTCGCTGTTACTGCACCACGAGTATCGTGCGCAATCGATCTCCGAGAGTAGATACCAATTCAATCGAGTAGACTCCGGCACTGAACGTGTGCACGTCAATGTCGCACGCTCGGTCTTGTGCATCTATGGTTGTGCGTTGTACTTCTTCGCCCGTGAGCCGACGGATGACTACGGTCGTACGTTCATCACTCCAACACACGTGAACACGGTTCGATGTTGGATTAGGCCCAATCGCAATGCTCGGAACGGTTGACGTGAGTACAGGTGACGTCGACGATGACTTCGCGAACGCAGAACCGATAGAAATGAATCCCTGTGCAAACGTCGTAGACGGCATCTCTCCTTCGTCGCGAATGGCGATACGATAGTGATCGCCCATTTGCAGAGTGCTTGGGATGACCCAATCGTACGACCCGGTGGCTGCATTGATGCCACTCGCGAGCTCCGTGAAGTCTCCGGCATCGGCGCTCCAAAGTAAGACCTGTGCTGTAGTGCGCACGTCGTCTTGCGTCCAGGTGATATGCATGGTTGCACCTGGCTGCCAGGTCTGTTGAAGTGCGCCGCCAGCGGGATGCACGTCTGCCTTTGCGATCATCGCCGCAAGTATGCAGACGAGCACTATTCCTGCTGCAAGCAGGCGTTGTTTGTGTTGCTGTTTCATGAATGACTCCAAGTGTGCTCGTTAGGGAGTGATGCAGATTTTCTGCACGGTTGTTGTGTTGTGATGATGAACCATCACATAGTAGACGCCAGGCCACGAGACGTGCTCGCGAACAAGGCTTCGCATGTCATTTGAGGCGCTTGACCATCCTTGCCACCATTCACGACCTACCTGATCAAAGACATATACCCTTTCGATCTCTCCTGTACGCGGTGCTTCGTCATCTCGTACATCCGTGACTTGTGTAAACAGCGGCATGAATGTCATACTCGTTGTATCTGTTGGCATTTGCACAGTCAGTACACGCGCTGTTCCGTTCGCATACGATGCATGTGTGCAGGACCAGCGTTGAAACTGATAGCCGGGATCCGGGACAGCGGTGAGCAGTAGACTTGTTGTTCGGTCTTGACGCAGTTCATACGCGCCGTATCCACCCGTGCGCGCATGAGCGGCATCGTACACGACCACCGTGCCGTGTGCACCAGAATCGACGGTTACCGTTCCGGTTCGAAGTGTTCGATACCAAGCGGTAAAGACCACGGTGTCTGCAGGCCAGCAGTCAGCACTTGCCGAGAACTCCTCTTGCGCGCCTATTGGCAAGAAGCCCGCATGAGAGCAGGACCAGTGGTCGAACACGGTGGTGTCGTTGCACGTTTTTGCACCGATCACCAGTGAGTTCGTGTTTGTGTACCGGATGGGGTCTTGAGACCTATTCGGAAACACACATCCGTCGTCAAGTCGCTCTGATGTCTCTACATGCCGCGCCTCTGCCGTTGCATTGAACCACACGGCTGTTACAAACCCAAACCGCGTCATATTAGACGGCTCGAAATCGCTCTTGAAGTAGTTGCAATAGTATCGCAACTCATACCGCTGTGCCGTCCCATTCGGTGCGGCATTGCGAAGGCGTTGCTTTGGAATTACATACAACAAGTCTGAGCCTGGCGTGTATTCGACTGTAACCGGGATCTCGAGATAGCGCGTGCTATCCGGGCCAGCGAATGTGTCAAAGAAGAGCCGCACCGGCTGTGACAGCGGCGAAGCATTGTTACGGGCAGGGATGGGCGTGATGTTGTGCAGCACAATGGTGTCTGTGCACATCGGCATTACGGTCCCTGTGCCATTCGCCAGCGCAAAATGCGAGCAGGCGAAAATCTCTAAGAGAGTGTGAAAGGTCATGGCGTCCTCAGCGTACTACTCGTTTCCGTGGATAAAGAAGTGTTCTCATGTGATAGGTGACATACTGGCCATGCAGAGCATACTGACCATTGCCCTCTTTGATGGCGCTCCAAAGAGTGCTTAGATCCGCGGTCAGGTTTGCCTCTCCCAGCGGTTGATCCTGTTCATCAGGAGGGAGTAGAACCTTGATAAACTTTGCTCCGAGGGCAACGAGATCTGCGAAACCAAACGAAGATCCACTTTCTGACGAGACGGTTCCTTTCAGCTCGGCCTGTTCTGTTACATAGTCTAAGAGGTCGTTTACACGATTCACGAAGCAGTCTCCCTGGTCCTTGCAGTCTTCGTCCCACGTTTCGATATGCAGTCCTACGATGTCCTGCAGATCCATTCCATACGGTTCGATAAGAAGAAGATGCTCACCCATATTCATGGGTGCATCCTTGTCGCTTTGCGAGTAGGTGCATTCGCCGGTGGTTATGCCCAGTTGTGCGCTACAATCGGGTTGACGTTGCATTGCAACATCGGTGCCGTGGATCTTGTCACGTCCAAAAATTCCACCGTACGACACGTGATAGATCTCGCCGTTATTCTCGAAGAACAGAATGTCGTTGTCGCCATCCCACGCGAGTTCTACCTTGTCGAGAATCACTCCCAGACCTGGGATCTCCATTGTATTCAGCACATACGAGGCATCGGCGACGAGTGGTTCTCCTGCAAGCGATGTAAGACCTGTGGTGCAGGTAAGCAGAATGTTTCCGAACGGAAGGGCCTGTAAGCGTGGCGAGGAGGCAGGGTCATTTATACGGAACTCGGCAGTGGTAATCGGTCCGCCCGTTTGCGGATAGTACGATGTGTTTCCTGCTGAAGAAGCTACGGTGAAGTCGAGACCTGTCAACTGCGGGAACGACGGTTCGATGTTGTCTTCCGACCTTGCCACCATACCACCACCGTGCAGTGTATTCAAATTGAGAGGGGCATTGAAACGAACCTTGATGATCGTGCCTTGTCGCGTGACGTATTCAAGTTGCCGTCCGCCAATCGGCTCTTGAGGAAGACGCTCATAGTAGAACAGTGGATCGAACCAATGTTCTTCAAAGAGGTCGTCTTTGCGGTCGATGGTTCTGATCTTAATGCGTAATGCAATGGATTCGATTCCAAATGTTTGCGCGAAACATGCTTGGCAACGTATCTCTTGCAACTCGCCGATCCCGCCTGCACACAGCGTTTGTCGGAACTGTGCTAGCTCCGAGGCAATATCGAGTTCATACACACGCCAGCCACCAACCAGCGACCCACCAGACGGAACAACGTATCGTGCGACCGGGGCAAAGAACTTCCAAACTTGGCCTCGTACTGGTGCATCCTTAATGCGCAGCTGAATGCGATCGCCGCATTGCACTCCAACGCCAAGGAAGTGACGTTGTTCGGTGTTATCGAAACAGCGAAGTGTAGAGATCCGTTGCCATGCTTCAGGAGAAGATCCGGAAATGAGTTTGTATGCCTCTATCTTCACATCGGGATGCGTTGCCGCACCTGGCAGAATGGCGTTTGGATCATCCCCGTGGATGAGCACGTTGTCGATACGAAGTTGTAGGCTTTTGCGTTGGACGTAGAAAATGACGGTGTTGATTGGATCGAGGAGGGGAGCCGACATACACAGTTCTCGCTGCGGTACGTCGAAGAAGTACGACTTGTTCGTTCCTGTGATCACGTAGCCCGCAAGTTCCCAGCAGCCAAGCGTACGGACGCAGAGTGTTCCGTCTCGCTTTTTCGTGTCTTCGAAGTACGACTCCGTCGTGAAGAAGGCGTCTTGGGGACCAACGATTCGTTGATCTGCATCTGCGTTTTCGATGATTCCACGAAGCTTGTATAGTTCGGGGACAGGCGTTACAGGGAGATTTGGATTCACAGGATTAAAGACTGGTGCGAATGTTTTTGGTCCGACCGCTCCGTTCGGTGTGTAGGTATTGAAAACTGCCGACGTTGCTGCAAGCGCAAAGCCCGCATTGGCTACAGCAAGACAGTGTACAACAGGTGTGCGATCGTTCAGGATGATTGTTGTGTCGGTAAACACTCTGCCGATGTCCTGAAACGCAGAGTCGAGCACGTGCACCACTCCACCGGAATCAACATGGATACGAAGAGTATCTGAGTCGATTCGTTCAAGAATTACTGTGCACCGAGTCTCGCTATCCATCACACCACACATGGAGTGTACACGAACATCGTGTTGTGTCGAGCCATGAACGGAGGGAACTGATGGGGCAAACCATCGAACGAACTTCCACCGATCAGGAAGCCACGTAGGTGCGTGTAGCGGAATGCTATCACTAGCGGTGAGTGCATTGTTCTCTTGAGCAATGTCGTCGAGGATCTCTTGCGGTAGGGCTCGACCGTCGACCGACCGCGCGTCAACGACCAGGTGCGTTGCATTACGAACCGGGACCGTCCATGCTCGGTCGTGCATACTGTCTCCAGTGATCGCCGATAGTACGCACCGTACACGCACGGCACTTCCCGGCGTCCACATTCCAATGGGGACAAGCCGTGCCACCTTGCCGCCCTCATCTACATCAAGAGCGAATCGTGCATTTGTGTGTGTAGTCCCAGATCGTTCTTCGGCCAAGAAGATCGAGTTCCATCGATGCCGGAACGGAAGGATGGATTGTGAGAAATGCAGTGAGATCGGATCTCCACAACGTATCGCTTCGACGCCGAGAAGCGAGCATTGCAAGAGTCGAGGTACGTCGTTGGCTGTGCGAAAGACAATTTCAAACGCCGGCATGACCCTTGGTTCTGCATCGACGCCGTCGTACAGGGCAAGACCTACGACGAAGCAGCGATACGTCGTGGATGGCTCGAGATGACGTGGAGTGAACCGAAGTTCTTTGCCATCTACAATGCGATACGACCCCGGAAGCGCCATGCGACTGAGCTTCTCGGGTGAGACAGCCGCTGCTGTAGCGTCATCCACGAGAACCACCGCACCAATCGAACCCTCTTCACCCAAAGAGGTTGGTGAGATCACGGTAGTGCTGCGAAGTGAGATCACTGCATCGGTACTGACATTTAAAGCACCGTTCACCGGATACGTTGATGCGATGAACTGTATTTGGGCGCGCGCAGCAACGCATGTAGTGACGAGCGAGCAGATCAACAAAAAGCGAAATACGAGTGATGGCAGCATGGCAACCTCCGGGTGAAGAGTGGTAGGAAGTGAGTGCGCACGAGAAGCGGGCGCATGCTGCTAGTGGAAGCATGAGGGGTGCGATGTGACAATCGGCGTTGTAAATTCTACGCTATGAATGCAACTACGATTGGCGAGGTGGTCTCGCAGTTAGATGACATCGTTATGGCGTGTCGGCAACAGTCAAGCAGAAATGGGTACTTCGCCGCACTCTATCGAAACGTCACCATCAACGTGGCCAACGGTATCGGTACGGGTCGATTCGAGGATGGCGCTCGGATGCAAGCACTCGATGTGGTGTTCGCAAACCGATACCTTCGCGCTTACGAACAACGTAGAATTGGTGCGTGGACATCGGAGGTGTGGGCGCGGGCTTTTGATTGTGCGGAGCTGCATCAACCACTGATCATACAGCAGTTACTCCTTGGAATGAATGCCCATATCAATCTCGACCTTGGTGTAGCGGCTGCGGAGATCAGCACGCCAGATACTATCCACTCATTACGTGCTGACTTTGATATGATCAACGCATTACTATCTGAGTTGCTCGACGATGTGCAACAACGCCTCAATGAACTCTCACCAATGATGTACATCGTAGATGAAATCGCTGGACGATACGATGAGACGACGGGTAACTTCAGTATGAGCAAGGCACGTGACGCAGCATGGACAAATGCTCAGGCTCTTGTAATGATTCCACAGGGTCAGCCAAGGTGGGATGCGATCCATCGCATCGACGACGCTGCCGTCGCTCTTTCGCACATTTTCTATGATCGCCGCATGGATATGCTCTTAACGCCGGCGCGATTCGTGGAGTCTACGAACATCGCACACTGCATCGACGTGCTCTCTGCTTAATCAGTCGTGGTCGATGTTTCGAACGAACATCAGGTCGAACGTATCAAGATCTAATGCACACAAAAAGCCCATTCCGGGCTCTCCGGCATAGACGCAACCATTGTCGATGATCACTTTGTTTTCACACTCTAGTCGTTGATAGATGCGCTCGCGTGTTTGCGGTGTATGTCCGCACAACAATCTTCTGCCGCCAATCATCGAGCGAGTTACTCCTTCAGTTCGCATGAACATCATTGCATGCGTGTCTGCGAACGGATCTTCGATTTCCGTGTTTAACGAAGCATGGGTACAGGTGAATTGTGGTGTGTGGCAGTAGAGCGGAAGCGCTTCGATGAGGTTCACGTAGTGTGGATCAACATCGAGAGGGGAAGATGCCCCGAGACTACAAAGCGTTGTTGCGCCACCGTTCATCATCCACTTCTCGTGCCAGAACGTCGAGAAGCGTGCTCGTACTAAAAGGTCGTCGTGATTACCACGTAATGGCGTAACTGAATATCCCGAATCGATGAGGCCCACAATGTAGTCCAGAACGGCCTTGCTCGAAGGTCCTCTGTCGATGTAATCTCCAAGCAGAACGAGATGGTCGGCCCGATCAAGTCCAATTCGGTCTTCGACCATTGCACGCAGTGTACGTGCACATCCATGAACATCGCCTATGGCGATCGTTCGCTTCATAGAAGCATCAAGGGCTGGTTGCTATCTCGTAGACGTGTGGCCAATTCTTTCCCGTGACGTACAGTTTTCGTGCAACGCTGTCGAAGGCTATTCCGTTGAGAACGTCCGTAGAGGGTGTGTGTTCCGTCAAAGGGAGCAATCCCTCACAATTGATGACCGTACGAACCAAACCTGTGGTAGGATCGATCCGGACGATGATGTCTTGCCTCCACACATTTGCCCAAATCTCGCCATCAACGTACTCAAGCTCATTGAGCTCTCGCAGTGGCGTGCCATCGAGGAACACGTCGATCGTCTTGATTACTCTCGCATCTACTGGATCCAAGAAGGAAATCGTGTTACTTCCGTTACTCATGAGCAGATGTGTTCCGTCATTTGTTAGTCCCCACCCTTCGCCACTATAGCGAAAGGTTCCGATTTCTTTGAGCGTGGAGGCGTCGTAGATGAATCCCTGCTGATTTAGCCAGGTGAGCATGTATGCCTTGCCATTGAGTACAGTGAGGCCTTCGCCAAAGTAGCGCGGACCAAGATCTGTGCGCTTCAGCACTTTGCCAGTTCGGATGTTGACGTGTCGTAGAGATGACGTGCCGTACTGTCCGGTGCTTTCTACGAACATTCCGTTTACGACTTGAAGGCCCTGCGTGAAGGCCATCGTATCGTGCGGATGCGTGGCCACAACTTGGCAACGAACGCGCGTAGCCAGTGGAACAGACTCAGTTGTTTCCTTCGTTGGCGTGGCATCAGAAGATGGTACGGGCTTTTCTGTGGAGCACGACATAGCGAAGAAGCAGAACATGATGGTGGCAAGGGGACGTTTCATGTCGTGCAAAGTACGAAAGGCATGGTCGTAGTGAACGAATGTGGTGTAGTTTTGTCGACCAATAATGAACACCCCCCAGCCTTATAATCCTTTCACTCCCCTTGCTGTGGCCGCCATCGTTGCGTGCTTGCTTGTTGTGGCGTGCACGAAAGACGTATCGCCCATCGATGAGGCAGCGAAGCGTCAGGCCGACTCTGCTGATTCTGCCAAGGTATTCTTCCAACGTCACGTTGATTCGGTTATCAAGCGCTTTCCTCGAATCGGTTTTACGAAGACCGTGATCTTGGATGCCAATGCCTTGACAGCGTTGCGGCGTACGTATGCCAAATCCGACTCAACCTGGACAGCATATCGCGCTCTAACACTGGCCAATCGGAAGGACATCAACTACTATCGCGTGGGCGACACCGTGATGATCCCCGACACCATCGTCGAAGACCTTCGGGCTTATTCTATCTTCCCACAGTGGTATCCAGAGGCCGTAGACATTCCGCGCTTGGTGTTGATCAGTAATAAGTGGCAGTGCTATGGATGCTATAGTAACGGCGAGCTTGTACGTTTTGCTGCCGTGAACAGTGGCGAAGAACACAAAGCAACTTTTCCTGGACGGTATGCTGTGAACTGGAAACAGCGGTTGCGCCATTCGTCGCTCGACAGCACATGGGTTCTGCCATTCACGGTGAACTTCCATCAGTACGCCGGAAGCGCCATGCACCAGTTTGATATGCCGGGTAGGCCAGTGTCGCACTCCTGCGTTCGCCAGTTTTTAAAGGACGCCGAGTGGATGTATAAGTTCGTTCGTACCGCAAAGCTCGACTCTAATAAACGTCCCATCCCGTTCACCGGGACACCGGTGATCATACTCGACATCTTTGACTTCTCGCGGCGCAATGGTGGACCTTGGCGCGACATCACATCAACGAAGGACGTCGTGATCGCCCTTCCGAAGATTCCCTTGGAAGTAGAAGAAGCTTTGATCCCGATGTCGCAGATACCTAAAGACGTTCGGGGAGCTCTACCAAATCGTAAGCGTTACATGGAAGCAGATTCCATTCTTCGAGAACGTGGTGTGATCAGACCAGGGGCAAACCTGCGCGAATCGATCAATTACAACAAGCTCAGAAGAGATAAAAAGCGGCACAAAGCGGCTTCGCAATAATTCCAATAACTCCGTTTATTTCTGCCGACGCTCTGGCCACCAGCTCTGCAATCGCTCCGCTATCGCGGCTTCGGCGCCTTCTGTGCTCGGCTCATACAACACGCGTGGTTCCGTTCCCGATGGAAAGTACGAAGCGGCAACAAAGTGCCCCTCAAACGAGTGAGGATACTGATACTCCTCTCCATACCCTTCCGCCTTCATCAACTTCGTGGGTGCATTACGCAAATGAAGCGGAACGGTGAGATCGATTCCCTCCGCCACTGCTTGCTGCGCGGCACCGATTGCTATGTACGATGCGTTCGACTTTGGAGCAGAAGCCAAATACGTGACACCTTGCGCTAATGGGATGCGGCCTTCTGGCATCCCAATTCGTTCGATGGCTTGGAAGACGGCAAGGGAAAGTGGGAGGGCGGAAGGGTCGGCATTACCGATGTCTTCGCTCGCGAATACCACCATTCGTCTCGCTATAAACAGTGCATCTTCGCCAGCCTCGATCATCTTTGCAAGCCATAGTAGTGCTGCGTCCGGATCTGAACCTCGCATGGATTTGATAAAGGCCGAGATCGTGTCATAGTGCGACTCACCCGCCTTATCGTATTGCACGATCTTCCGTTGTACTGCTTGCTGCAACACCTCGCGTGTGATGTGTACACGGCCGTCTGCACCTACATGAGCAAGCGAGGCTGCGGCCTCTACTGCATTCAGCGTTGTTCGCGCATCGCCACTCCCTATGCTAAAGAGAGCATCCCAGTCGTCTACAACTACCTTCATTGCCACCATGGCTTCGTCTGTTGTGAGCGCCGTTTCTACGATGTGTTGCAGATCGGCTTGATCGAGTGAGCGAAGTCTGTAGACCTGGCACCGACTGAGCAACGCGGCATTGACTTCAAACGAAGGATTCTCTGTGGTCGCTCCAATGAGCGTGACAATGCCCTTTTCAACGGCGTGTAGAAGTGCGTCTTGTTGTGCTTTGTTGAACCGATGAATCTCGTCGATGAACAAGATTGAACGTTGCCCTTTCCCTCGCTGCCGTTCCGCCTTTGCCATTACCTCGCGCAGTTCTTTCACACCTGCCTCTACCGCGGAGAGTCGTTCTATACGCAGGTGCGACGTGGCGGCGAGCGCAAATGCCAGTGTGGTTTTGCCTGTGCCGGGCGGACCCCACAGAATGATCGATGGAATATCTGCACGTTCTGCGAACGAGCGAAGAGGTCCGTTCGGTCCGAGCAAGTGCTGCTGTCCAGCCACTTCATCAATGGTCCGTGGCCGCACGCGTTCGGCCAACGGTCCTGTTGGCACTGCCTGCAATGGCTGCTCCGTATCGTCAAACAATCCGTTCATACTTCCTAACTTATGCTATGAGCTGTCCATCAAACATCGTGAATGCTTTGCTTTGGTGCATCATTCTAGCAAGTCAGCCAGTGGTTGCGCAACACGATGTTCGATCGCAATATTCTGTGCGGTTTGATACGGTAAGCATGTCCTCTCTTCGTCCTGCATGGTCCGGTCCACTCCTACTTTCTAGCGATCCTCGCTCAGGCAAGCAGCTCCTTGGTCGGTTTGGAAATCAGTCTGTGAGCGTGTCTCTACAAGATCTGCCGGCTCACACGATGGTTAAAGTAGAGTTTGAGATTGCGGTGATAGGATCGTGGGACGGAGAACAAGACAAAGATCGTTTACGTGTGGTGGTGGACGGACGTGACACTTTGTTGAACGCCACATTTAGCAATACTGCCTACCGGCAATCCTATCCAGATCCTGCAGGTACCGCAGCGCACAGACAAAGAACGGGTGCGCATTCTCAAAACACCTTAGGATTCAAATTCGTTGAAAAGGATGTGTACAACGGCTCTCTTGATGCCACGTATGGTATGACTGTGTTTGTTTCGCATACATCCGATTCTATGCGCATACAGTTCGAGGGAATACTGAGCGACATGCGACCAGGCATCGAGAATGAATCGTGGGCTCTTCAGTCCGTTGATGTACAGTGTATAGAGACCACGGCAAAAGCGTTGTTCAAAATTCCTCGCGCAGACACAACGTTTTCCGACGATGTGTTTCCGGGAATTGTACCAACAAGCATTGCTGTGCACGATCTGAGATTGCCGATTGTCGTTGTGGAGTGTTTGTCGTGCCGTAGTGGCTGTGATGCTGTTTCGATTGCAGTGTACACCAACGGCACGGCTGCCGCTTGGAAACAACAGACGCATTTTGGTGTACCTGCGGCAACATTCGATTTGACGTTGGATGAGCTTCGCGGCGTCGAAAACGCCGTAACGCAATGTCTGCGCGATGATGCTATACGCAAGCATCTTGCAGCGGTGGTCGAGCGTGCAGGTAGTCGACTTCCGAACGACCGCGATTGCACACTATCGTTCGGGCTTGGAGAGGATTATTTCACCTGTCTCATTCAGAAGCAGAATCCTCCGTCGCTCGAAAGTTTGCGCAGTCATTTGCGCAAGATCTTTGAACAACATGGGTGGACGGGCGGACCCTAGTGCTGCCAATAGGCACTGCGACGTACAGAGCTGAGTCGCATCGATCTTCCATCATCTGATGTGAAACGATGCAGCACGTGCGGAAACACTTTCGAGAACCAATACTCGCTGGTTGAACCATTCTTGCATTGCACGGTTACTCGCCAACATTCTGTAGATGCGAATGATGATCCGTCCTGCAGGGCGGCTGGATCCAGCACATCACTTCCAACCGTTAGCGTTGCCAACACTGGTTCTTGAAGAGCCGCCTTCGACGTGATGATCGTAGGGTACAACTGCACGGACATTGTACGGCCATTCTGAAAGTCAAGAGTGCGAAGTGTATAGAACAATTGATCTTCGAAAAGTACGGTAGACTGCAGCGTCCGATCCCCACGCCCCTCTCCATCCCAGTACGAGTTGAAGTTGTAGCGTACAACGCTATCGCGAGTAATGTGCTTAAAAGTATTACCGCACCACTCTTGCGAACTCATGGTTGCTTTATGCAACAAGGAGGGTTCGGTACGCTCAAAGAATAAACTCGTCATGTAGTTATAGGGGTATGAATCCGTTTGTATGCGTTGAACGATGTTTACTTTCATCATAGATCGAAGGTCGCGTCGATCGTACGAATCGGTCTTCACATCGAACTGATCATTGAAATCTTCCTTTACCGTAACGACCACCGACTCATACGGTCGCGGCTTCCCATACACAATACGTGTGCTGGAATACGTGGCAACTTCTGCAAGGCCATCGTTCCATAGGGACTGTGTAGCGAAATCTTTGAGTACGGGCAAGGAGTCCGTACGGATCGTTCGATCGTCATCCTTGCCACCCTTACAGCTTGCAAGCGTAATTAGTAGGAGAAGGGGGAGAAAGCGCATGACGTCCTCATCATAGTGGACCACAACTTCCACAATTCAGGTGAGAGGAAGAAGGAAGGATTGTCCAACGGTATGAAGAGCAAGAGAGGATGACGAGTTTCGCAGTGCTTTCCGAAGTCGGTGCATTGGCTCAGACATTGGTTCTTCACTCTGCTTGAACGTTGCGTGGTGAATGGGAAACATGTACCGGGCGCCCATCATTTCTGTCATCGCGAGCGACTCTTCTGGAGTGCAGTGTGTTTCTGGATAGGGGTTGTAAGCGCCAATCGGCATAAACGCAACATCAACCGGTGCACCTATGTCTTTGAATGAAGGTGTATATGCCGTATCACCTCCAAAGACCAAGCGCACGCCGTTCTTTTCGAGAAGATATCCATTGAAGCTTCGTCCCGTTCTATGCTGTCCGGCGGCTCGGCACGCTTCGCCCGGCATTCGCCATCCGTTATGCTTTACGCGCAATGCTCGAATGTGTATGCCATGGATAGTTGTTGCGTCGCCCCAGTCCATTTCATGCAACGATCGAAAGGCAAGGTCTTCGATCACGTCTGACGTGTTCGTTGCCGTGATCACGTCGATCTCGTTTGGAGTGCGCTCGGACAGTGCATGGAGCGTGCGTCTATCCATGTGGTCCATATGCGCGTGCGAGAGGAGGATCAGATCCGGAGTGGGGATCTCGTTCAGGAGCAAGGCAGGGTCGTGAATGCGGCGCGGTCCAATCGTAAGACCCAGGATGTTCACGCCATAGGCATCGAATAGCACTGGGTCTGTAAGGATCCACGTCCCGAAAAAATTGATCAGCACTGTAGAGTGTCCAATCCAGCATGACCACAATCCGTAACCATTCACTTGCGAGAGATCAGGAATGTAGGAAGGTGGCAAGGCGGCATGGCACGATCCTTCTGGAAAGGCGCCTATCGCTGCGCATGCACCTGCTGCTGTCAGGTGCTTGATCATTGTGCGTCGACTCATCATCGTTTCCCCCCGGTGGCGGTGTGAGTGTTTTGCAAAGCTCCGTAGAGATCGCGTAGAGTCCCAGTTGCTATCTCGTTATATGCAATTGATTACACGAGACGGTCGTTCTTACACGTCGTCGCAACCAATGCTCAGAACGAGCGTACTGAGGCATCTTTTCGGAATCAATCAGAAATTCGTCAGCTTTGTTCTCATGAAACGGATATCAACACTTCTCGCATTTGCGATCGTTATGGCAGGGTCTACGATCCTCCAGGCACAAACCAATCCTCCTACCGATCAAGATCTGCTCGAGAACGCCGCAAAGCAGAAGCTCAATTGGTTTGCCGGACTTCACATTTTGGTTGGCAACCCGCAGGGTTCCTATCGAGATTCGCTAACAAAGCTGGGTCTGCCCAGCACGGGGTATGGCTTCGATCTCAACGCAGGGTATTACTTCGACCCCGTACCTGTGGCCATCGTAGGTGAGTTTGGAATGCTCTTTAGTGGTGGAGATCATGTGCAGAGACTTCTGACGTCTCCTTCCGGATTCACAGATACCGTAGACTACGACTCACAAGTACTGAATATTCCACTCACTCTTGCCGTTCGCGTTCAACCGAACATTGCGAATTGGGTGTATCCGTATGCAGAAGGTGTTGTGGGCGTGGCCATTACTTCTTCCTCCTACACCTTATCGGCAAAGCACTCCGGTTCTGAGAGAACGGAATCCAAGCATTCCGTCGATGGTGATCTCAAATACGGAGTCGGCGCCGGACTTAGCGTGAAGCTCGCAGAGATTGTCACGCTTCCAAATTCGGTCAATCGCATTCTCTTAGACATGCGAATGCGGTACTTGTGGGGTGGCTCTACAACTGTCACACGATATCGCGTTCTCGACAATGGTGGATACGAGCAATACCAATCAACCATCAATCCTTCCAACATTGTTCACTTCAGTGTTGGATTTGTAGTACAATTCTAATTCGAACATTCCACGTTGGTACACATCATGAAACCTACAACCATTGTCCTTTCCACTCTTGCTGCCGCTTCATTCCTTGCTGTGGGGTGTAAGTCTGTTCAAGACAATCAAAACGACTTGCGCTCGACGCAGGAGCGCAACGTCACCGTTGGTGTTGTGCAGAAGGAGATCCGAAAGGGCATGTCGGGAGCAGAGGTAGTAGAGGCGCTAGGATCGCCGAACATCGTCACGAAGGACGAAAATGAGAACGAGACTTGGGTGTACGATAAGATTGCCACAGAGGCATCGTATTCATCGAGTCAGAACTCGCTGTTTCTTATTCTTGGCGGGTTCTCAAATCAGTCTGGTGCTGCAAGCACGACACAACGCACGCTCACGGTTGTGATCAAGTATGACGACAAGGGTCGCGTTGCCACCTATTCCTACCGTCAGAGTAAGTTCTAAGAAAGCACAGTCTAATGATTCGAATCGTTCTCACGGCAGTGCTTGGTGGCTTGATGTTGGCATCGTGTACAATCATCAATCGGCCACCCACAACTCCGCCGCCAAAAACACAATTGCAGATCCGTGAGTATCAGACTCGGGAGTTTGACACGAACGACGTGAAGTTAGTCATGAAGGCCATGCTCAATGTCCTTCAAGACGATGGCTTTGTGGTAAAGAACGCTGTGATGGACCTTGGCTTGATCACGGCAACCAAGGAGATCGATCTGGGTGGTTCGTCTGCCGGGACAGGTTCGAGTGCAAGCGACGACTATTGGGGCAGGATCTTCGAAACCGTGTTCAAGGGCTCGAACAACAGAAATCGGTCAAGCACCAACAACAACCCTCCACCGCGGTACAGCAAATTCAAGCAAGTCGAAGCTAGCATCAACGTTAGCGAACTGGGAAGGCGTTGCAAGGTTCGAGCGAACTTCCAGGCAAAGGTCCTTGACAATCAGGGGCAGCCGATGGACGTCTACGTGATTGATGATCAAAAATTCTACCAAGAATTCTTTGCGAAGGTCGATCAGGGTATCTTCATACAGAAGCAAGGATTCTAACTTCAGAACGGTACTATGAGAATTGTCGTATTTCTATGCGCGGGTCTGATACTTTGTTCAGGCCCGTTGCTCGTCTCGGCACAAGGTCTTGTTGATGCTGCGAAGAGTGGCGAAGTGAAAACCGTGCAAAAGCTCCTTGCGTCCAAGAAGAAGGCACCGAATGTTAACGAGCAAGACGCCGAGGGTCTCACGGCTCTGATGGTGGCCTCAGTAGCGGGCGACTCGGCTATGGTGGAAGTGCTCCTTGCAGCTGGCGCCGATGTGAATCTGAAATC